>NZ_JAYGHR010000072.1:0-13063 GCF_034932365.1 Limnoraphis robusta BA-68 BA1
AGCCTTTCTCTGTAAAGAAAAGGAGGATTATTTCAACAGTTTTGAGATTTTCTGTTTAAATAGAGCCTAAAACTTGCCCCCCATCAAAGGTTTAGCGATCGCCAAAAATTAGAATGAAACAGCCCTGGGATCAAGGGGGGATTGGGGAGGTTGGTGGGGGTTAGTGGGAAAAGGTGTCCCTAATGGGACTATTTATTAATCGAGAGGGAAAAAGTGTCCCTGACGGGACTATTAATTAATCGCGAGGGGAGTATTTTTTGGTTAATTACTCCTCCTTCCAAATAAAAAACTTTTTTCCTTTTCCCTCTCCTTTTAGGAGAGGGTTAGGGAGAGGTAGGGAAGGGGGTTGGGGGGTTAGGTCATAAAATTTCGGGTCGAGAATGAAACAGCCAAACCCCAAAAATTGGGGGCTGAGATTGATTAATTTTTTACAAATCAGGCAACATTGCTATGGCAGTGGCGGCTGGCAATTTGGGCGCTAGAATTTTCTCAGCAGTTGTACCCACTCGTCGTAATTGTTGCTGGCAAACTCGACTTGATCGCCTATGGGTGCAAACCCCCCAGCCATTGATAGGCGGTGTTTGGGCTTCAAACCCAGAACGAAAAGATGGGCGGTTTCTAGGTTGTATTGCGTCAGAGTTTTGCTGATTTCCCGGAGTTGGGCGATCGCTTGCGGGTCTGAGGTTCCATCGGTGACGAGATAAAAATAGATGGGGTGGCCGTTGGTTTCTGCTACGCGATCGCTAAACCGTTGGATGGCGGCGACGATGGCTGTATCTGATGAGGGAATGGGTTCTAATTCCGGGGTTTGAGGGTTGGCGTCGAGTTGCGATCGCACTTGTTGAATACTCCGACGATTGGCTTGTTTGGAGAGTAAAATTTCCGGGTTTTCCTGTTGGGAAATCATGCTAATTTCAACCCAATGATGGGGTCTGACGCGGCGGGAAAGAACGTGGAGAACGTCTTCGGTTGTTGACGTCAGTTCGGCCGTATTGGGTTGCAGGACGAGTTGCACGGTGGCGGGTTCAGATACTGAGTTTTGCATCAATTGGAATCCTAAGAACCCCAGGCATCCTAGAATAAAAACAAGGATAAATTGTTTCTGTTTCATCACCGATGCTCAAAAGAATGACCCTTTTATTATTGCTTGCTTTTTATTAAAATTACCTCTAATTAAATGTCGAGTTTAACACCTGAAATTCATCGAAATAGCAGCAAATAACAGGCAAATATTTTCAAATGGCAGCAAATCGCAAAATCCTTTATAACAACAAAAATTAGTAGTTTTTTTGTTTTTCGATACTTATTATGCTAAACTATATTATAATCATTGGCATTTAGTTAAAGATCTACCCTGGGGATAAAAAGAAATATTTTTAAGAGTTAATCGAAGACAGTTTAAGTGTAATTAAGGTATACCCACTGCTAATCTAGCTACTGTTTTGATATGAATTGCTATTAAAAATGCAAAAGGACGGGAATATAATCCCCGTCCTTGTCCTAAGAAGAAGTTGGTAAATAGTGTTGATCTTCTTGACTTTTTAACTGGCGCTCCTGCCTTTTAGCTTCTAAAAGCTTAGTAACTTTATGGATATTCTCTATCAAAGGTACTTCTTGGGGAATACGCTCAGGTGAAAAATATAGTGCAGCAGCTAAATTAATAGCCTCGATGGGGTGAATATCACAGCGAATTAGATTGGTAGCGACACGACTCAATGATCCATAATCAATAAGAGGTTCTGTATCGTAATAATCCCGAATTAAGGCAGATTTGACTAATCCATTCCGGCGTTTGATTTCTTGGGATGTTAAAGACTGGACAACTTTGTTTAATTCATCGTGAACCTGAGCGTAAATTTTTCGAGAGCATTTCTTTTTAATTTGCCATTCTTTGACGGCATTCATTAATTCTACTCGGTCTTTATCTTTCAATCTAGTTCTAGCTGTTACTCTTTCTTGATGGGAGATCCAGAAATTTTCTAATTCCGAGTCCGTCCATTGAGGTCTCCATCCAGTTTTGAGTTGAATTAAATTTCTCATTCCCACAGACTTAATGAAGGAACAAGCTTTTTTCGCCTGATCGTTACTATCAGCATCCTGTGCGTATTGAGCAAAATATTCAATCAGTGCGGCACAGAAAATGTCTTCTAGAATATCTCTACCACTTGGATCAGAGTAGCCCATCAGTGTCAAAGGTTTACCAGCAAAGGGTTTTAGCGGTTCAGGGAGTGAATTGTCCATCGGATCTGCTTTTCGGACTTTATCAACCCAATAAACAATTGACGTATTATGCTTGTCAATGAAACGAGCCAACCCCCGTTGAGACATTCCAGAGCGTCCCGTTGACCTTACGGTTAGATATTCACAACCGTCTTCAACATGACGCAATAAATCTTTTTCATTGTATTTCGCTGTTCTTCTCGCCATAATTTCATCCTCAATGTAGCGTTTAAAAGAAAATAAGAAGCTAATTAGCATTAATTAACTTAATTAATGCTAATTATTCTGTCAATTGTTCAGACAAATTTGGTAAAAATCGGGTGCTAGTGTGTTCCCCCATTCTTTCCATTAATGGACACTGATAAAAGCTCATCTAGCATCCCTTCTACTGAACTGCTGGGACGAGGCTGATTTATCTTAGATTCTAATGCAGAAAATTTCTTCTGAAATTCTTGTTCTAGATGATGATTATTGGCTTTTAGTGCTTCATTCTCTACTTTCAAGAGCTTAATTTCTTGAATCAGGCGACCCACAACTTGACTTAACTTTGCAATTTCTTGGGCAAGGTCATTATTATCAGTAGAGTCAGAATTAATACTCTCCTGAACGTCTTTTGCCTCTTGATCTCCTTTCAGATTTCCCTCGATATCTGCTACCGTTTCTTCGTTCGTTGTTTCAAGCTCATCTTGAACCTCATGAGTATTTTCGTCACTGAAGATGGATGAATCAAGTAATTCAAGTTTTCTTCGCTTTTTTTCTTCAATAATATCTTGTAACGTCAGCCCATCGGCTAATTCATATTCAAATGCTCCATAATCTCCAGTTTTCTCTCGATATAATAGGGGAACTGACAATCCTTTGCTGTTATCCTGACTTAGTTGACGTAAGGATTCAGATGTTGATGCTTCATTTTTGGGTTTTACAGACCCAGGAAGTTTTCTATGAATCACCGGGGATGTAGCTTTCTTCCCTGTATCAATAAATTTTGCTATGAGTTCTAGTCGATGTAAATCGTTTTCAGAAATATGTCTGAGTTCGATTACCTGGGGAGTGAGGGGACTTTGATCACGAGGAGGCGTTGTCGGTTGTCCTGACAGTCGTGATTTGAGTTGACTTACTGCGTGTGCAGTGCTATCGTAGTTCATAAATACCTCTCCATGGGGTTTCAAGTCCCTTCTTATCTAAGTTGCTAGTTTGGACGCCGGCACTTACAAAGAAGGGACTTATATTTTTAGGAAGTAGCAAATTGATTACTACTGAAAATTTATATTAGCAGAAATCAAAAACGCCGTCAAGCCCAAAAATCAAAAGACAATTGCCAATCAGTTTTTTGTTCTTGCTGTTTGGTCTTTTGAACAAAAAGATGAGTTTACCGATATCACAACAGTTGCTCATATATTTCTCTTAGCCGATTATACATGAGTATTAATACCTGATCTTTGCTTCTCAAATCAAAAGTTTGCAAGACTCACGGAAAAGATATGCTTCTAGTTTTGCTTTTCAGAAAAGATATCGTTCCCGTTCCTAAAATGAGATGATCTTCTTTTACGAAGGAATCAAGGTTTCAGAGGTATTGAGCGAAATTTTTTGCTTCCAATCATCGAAACGATATGATTGCAGTTACAAACTCAAAAACCGCATCAGAGAAGCGAATTCCCTCGGCAACTTGGGCATTGCCTACAAATCCCTCGGGCAGTACGAGAAGGCAATAGACTTCGACCAAAAGTCTTTAACCATCTTTCGGCTAATCAAACACCGCCAAGGAGAAGCTATTTCCCTGAATAATTTGGGAGCTTCACACGGAGAGTTAGGTCAGACAGAAGAAGCTATTCAAGCCTTCCGAGATAGTCTAAAAATTGCCACTCCCAAAACTATGCCAGAGGACTGTGTTAATCCCGGACGCAACTTAGGCAACATCGCCTTTACTCAAGGTAACTGGGAACTCGCCATTACAGGTTACGAACCCGCCATCCAAGCGATCGAACTCACTCGCAACTCCTCCCTCACCGACGATCGCCGTAAACAAGTTCTCGAAGATAACCTAGACGCATATACTAAAATTGTTCAATGCTATATTAATCTCGAACAATACGATAAAGCCCTCGAATACGCCGATCGCTCCCGTTCCCGCTTCCTCGCCGACCTGTTCCACAACAAAGACCTCTACTCCAGAGGCGACATTCCGCCCCAAGTTCAAGAGTATCTCGACCTACAACAACAAATTGATCGCCTCCGGTTTAACTCCCCTTCAGATGACATGATGGGAGATCGTTCATCCTCTCCCGCCTCCACCGAAGCTAAACTCGAAACAATTAAACAGTTAGCAGCCAAAAAGCAGCAAGTTTGGGAAAGTATTCGCCGTGAAAATAACGAATTAGCCGCACAACTCCAACCCACTCCCCTCAGTTTCCAGCAGATGCAGAAGTTAATTGGCGATCGCAAAACCGCCCTTCTCAACTTCTACACGACTGATAACGATACCTTTATTTTCATCCTCCGCCATCAGGATACTAACTCCCCTCTCGACCCCTCTATAATCTCCCCTGCAAGGGGAGATACAATTGCTCCCTCTCCTCGTAGGAGAGGGTTGGGGAGAGGTGGAGAAGGGTTGGGGGAGAGGTCAATCACCTGTTTCACCTGCAAAGGACAAGGCTTCAAAACCCTACAAAATTGGATTAAGGAAACTTGGCTTATTCCCTATATTAATATCAAACAAGCCAAATTATTCGTCGCCGCCCAACTCCTCAACCGCCAACTTGATGAAATTAAGTTGATACAAATTACTGATACTGCCGTTTTAGTAACATTAACCGATGGTTCGGTAGAAACAATTCGCGATCGCCAAGAATTCCTCAAACAAACTCGCCAAAAACGCACCCAACTCCGGGAACAATGGAAAAACCAAATGCAGCCCACCCTCGCCGAACTCTCCCAACGTCTTCAACTTCGGCAACTAATTGAAAACCATCTGCAAGATATCGAAGAATTAATTATTGTTCCCCACCTCCACCTACACCAAATCCCTTTCGCCGCCCTTCCCCTCTCGGAATTAGACCCAGAAAAACGAACTCCCTCAACCCCCGTTTCAGCCGGCAAACATCGGGGTTATCGAGATTTTGATTTCGATATGGATGAGGAACCCAAAACACCCACTCAACCCCATTTATCAAAAATAGAATATCTGTGCGATCGCTTTCAAATTCGAGTTGTTCCGAGTTGCCAAATCCTCGACTTTTGCCACCAACGAAAACCCGTAAAAACCAACATTGTGGGAATCGTTGAAAACGCCACGGGCGATTTAGATTGTACCCGGGAAGAATGTCAAAAAGTCGCAGAACTTTACAGCGTTCCCCAACACCGCCACCTGAAAAAAGAAGAAGCCACCGTCGCCAACTACCTGAAACTCGCCCGAGAGGTCAATCTTCTCCACTCCAGTCACCACGCCAGTTCCAACCTCAGCAACGCCCTGGAGTCCGGCTTGCGCCTATCCGACGGAACGTTAGACTTAGCCCACCTATTCATCCAACGTTTTCCCCAACTTTCGGAAGTGTTTCTATCCTGCTGCGAAACCAATTTTTCTTTATCGGAAATGACCGACGATGTTTTGACGTTGGCGGGGGGTTTCCTGACTGCGGGGGCGCGAAGTGTTGTCAGTACGTTATGGCGGGTGCAGGACAACTCGACAGCCGAGTTTTGTCAACTCTATTATCAGTTCCGCAACCGAGGAGAAATTCGCCCGGAAGCCTTAAGAAAAGCCCAGTTTGAACTCCGAAAAACTGAATATTTCAACCATCCTTATTATTGGGCCGCGTTTGTTTCTCAGGGGTTGAGATAGTTGGGGATAAATTGAGGTGAAAGTTTCCCTTTACAAATATTAAACTACCCTTCTCCGTGAAAACTTCATCCCCAATCTTGAGCGAACAAATCAACTTTTATTAGAATAAATTCGGTAGATAACCCAACGAGAAATATCTTGGGCAAATTTTTGAGCGTGGTTATTTAAACGGGACTCCCCAAATAGCGGCATTACATCAATGGTATGAAAACTGTGCAGTTGCCCAATTTGACACCCGTCTATATCCGTTCCAATGGATTTGTATTAAGTTTTTAATGATGGGTAGCCAGATGGTAGCCACACTTAATTGAGGAAGAATTAGAAACCTTGAGAGGCGGTGGAAGTCATTTTCTGGAGAGGAACCCTGGGAAGCTTAGTCTGAAACTCCCTGGTGGAGGTGATTTGATTGAAATCGGAGCGGCGGGATTCGAACCCACGACCCCCACTACCCCAAAGTGGTGCGCTACCAAGCTGCGCTACGCCCCGACAGACTTATCTAGTATAACATGATCAACTCAAATTAGTAAACACCCAATATTTTTGTTGCTTGAATCAGTTCTGAGACGACTTCAGGGGGCCAACTTCCTTCGCCGCGTCGCCCTGTATTGAGAATAAACTGTAAACCATAAACGTGAGGATAACCTTCTACCTGCATCCAGAGCAAATCACTCTCGGCGTCACAGGCGATTTTTTCAGAGTCCATCAACTCACTCGCCATTTGACTGATTATGTGACTCAGTTGGGTGAGTAGACGACAAAAATCATTGAACTCTGCTGCGGTTAACTCGATCGCCCAGTGTTCACCGCCCACTAACCCTTGATATTCTGTGGCTGTGGGGTTCCAACCTAGACGCCAACCTGTTCCCGTTTTCAGAATGCGATCGACTGATACCATGTTTGGTTGATTAATTCTGTTGGTGGGGGTAGGGGGGTTTATCTAAATTCTTGCTTTGAGACAAAGATCTCGGCTGAACCCGCCCCTACAAAATTATAATTGCAATAATTCCGCGTCTCCCGGTTCTGGAATAGGCGGTAACGGCGAACTTCCTTCGGGTGAGGTTTGAGTGGTGTCTTCTGATGAACTTGAGGGAGAACCCGACGCATTTTCCGAGGAGTTGGGATCAAATGAATTAACCAAGATATCCACTAACTCCTGTCGTTGTTTGCGGTTAAAGCTTCTCACGGTTTCACGATCGCCATCTAGGGGATTTTGTTGTAACGAACCCGCCCCTGGATACTGAGAGTCTAACATCCCTTCGTTTACCCCCAAATAGTCGGCTAATGTTAGCTTCCAATCAAACCGAGATAGGGGAGAACGTCCTTTGACATAAACATGATAACGAATCAATCGCCCGATTAATGTATCGTCTGAGGCGACTTCCCCGGTTTCTAGGGAGATATATTCATTTTTTTTCGGGATATCGGGCATTTGCTGATAAACTTGTTGCCAGACATCGCGAATTCTCACTGCTCGGGTTTGGGGTTGTTGAGCGATCGCCACCCCATTCGTCAACCCTCGAACTCTAGCTAGTCCCTGGAATTGACTAGACTCTATAGCGCTCCCTACAATCGTTAGAAGGACGATACCTAACGCTAAGAGTACAGGGCGATACCATCGCTTCGGAAATTGAATGATTGCTAACATCAATTTACGTTTGAGTATTGATTCCGGGCTAGCTAGATTTCTGTTAACTTACTACCGTTCTACTATAATTTCCGGTTGAGTCAGTTCATCAGACATTTCAATGATCGCTCGCAGGACAGGCTTCATCACGTTATCATCTACACTGTCAAAATCTTCGTATCGACACCGCTTGGCTCGGTTGGCGACTTGTACTGTGATGCGATAGCGATTGGAAGCTGCACTCATTAAATCGGCAGCCCGACAAGTAATTTCTGTAGAATCAATGCTAGAACGCTTGTACATAAAGTTGCTTTACTCTGAGTCAAGATCTAAGTTACTCTATCTTAACGAATTGTTAAGGTGAATGAGGTTTAATTGCCTTTATTGCTTTTTTCAGCAAGCTCAAACGGCTCAAACTCCTATTAATCTTACCCATTAGTCAAACCCATGACTGGTATTTGACTACTCCCCCGAATTAATTCGGGGGAATCCCCGTAGGGTATTTCTGAACTTCTGACGCCGAAAATTGTCAGACTCATAGGCAAAGTCAAATCGCCTCTAACACACCAAACAAGTTGGATAGTTTACTTTTTTAGCTTGAAGACTTTCTTCACTTCCAACACAGAGCCAATTCGGTACGCTCAGTTTCCTGCCGTTGCTGTATCTCGGAGCCATAATGCAATATTACGCTTTCGGATTGCCGGGGTTTCTCCGTACTAGGAAAACTTCAACCCGCAGTTGGTACAGTTTTACTTGTCGTTTCTTTACTATCTTACAGCAACTAAAGTTGCTCGTGTCGTCTTTCCGCCCCTGAATAAATTCAAGGGGCTACCAGCCTACCGGACTTCCTCCCGTGTTTATTTTTTACCTAAAATTTGGGTTGAAAGCCCCGTCCTTTTAGGACGGCTTTTTAGGCCAAGTTGTCAATTTAATTTGACTGTGCTAGGAGAGTTTGCGTAGCAGGTCGATAACGCAAATATTGATTCTTGAGTACAAGCTTAGAGGAAAAGACCACCAGTGTCAAGCAATCGATGAGTCAATTCGTACAGTTCAATTTGTGCGAAACAAATGCCTCAGATATGGGGAAGACAATAAAAGTGTTAGACAGAAGGATATCTATAAATACACAACTCAATTTCAAAGTCCCTTATCATTCTCAACTGAATAACTTAGAACATCCTTTGGGTGCTTGTAATGTTGTGACCTGTGTGGCAATAGTTCTCAAATATTATGGCATTGATTCTCGCAGCGCACAAGAGATTAATAATGATGTACAACTCGAAGATGTGTTATTTCGGAAAACCGAAGAATGGGATGAACAGTATGGATATACAAGTTCAACCAAAACTCGTCACATTACCCAATTTATGCAACGACTTTTGCGAGAATGGGGTGAAGAACATGGCTCTAGAATTATTATTAATTACGATAAAGATGATTTCAATATGGAAGTTCAAGCCTACATCACATCGAGCCTAATGGAGTTGGGAATTTCCAGCCCTATCTTGATTGAGTGCAGTCACCTTGGATGTATGGTAAACGCAACCGATAATTGTGGATTTTCGGGTTATAGACGGGGATATTTGGCATTTGATGATTGGCGATCGCACTGATTTGGAATTTGTTGACGTTGACGAATCACCCCCGTTTTTGTAGGATCGTAGCCGACTAAAATCACCTCTCCTTTCTCATTGCGTATCCATCCTCTCGCCGGAACAATATCTAAACTCGAAATAGGTTGATTGAGGTTGGGGGAAATATTTCGCTGCACTCGACTTTTATGAGAGGGTGAATGATGACGGCGAGACTCAATATCTGGAGGCAATTCTATTAAAGGAACTAATGTTTCTTCACTGCGTAAACTTTCTTGAGGACTAGGTGGAAATCCCCCACGACCTGTATTCACAAATGAACTATATTGACCTTTTTTACAGGCATCTTGAGCAATTAATGCAGCCGGATCAACAACCGTTTGAGGCAATTCTACTAATCCTTGAGCGGGGTCAATTTCGCTATTTAATTCAACCGTTCCGCTAAATTCTGCACCCAGTTCAGAGGTTGCAGTAATATCACTGGCTGAGGTTTGTTGAGTACGGAATTGAGTTCCAAAAACGGCATCTGCATTAATAATCACTTGACCCCCTAACCCCGCTTGAGCATTGGCAGAAATATCGCTATTTTCAATTGCAACTAACTGATTACTATTAATCGTAATATTTCCACCCGTGCCGGTTTCTAAGGAATTTGTAGTAATTTGACTGCCCCGACGCAGTTGAATCTCACGCGAATTTATGGTAATATTTCCTTGAGTTCCAAGACGAGTTTCTGCCCTCAGACTTGCCTGATTCAGACGAATTGAATTCGCTTCAACGGTTAAATTACCCGCCTCTCCCGTTCCCGTTGCACTAACATTAACTTCTCCTTCGTTAGCAACGGTTAAATTGGGCGTAAAAATGTTTAAATTTCCCGCATTTCCTGTGCCTTCTGCTAAGGTAAATAAGCGACTATTTTCAACAGTTGAACCTATCGTATCTGTACCTGTAATTTCTACAGACTCAGAAGCATTTACTGTTAACGTTCCGCCCGAACCCCGTTCATTATTAATAGCATTTTCTTCGACAAGAGAACCCGCTCCAATTTGCCCGCCATCTCGAATAATTAACCGAGAAACATTTAAGTTAACATTACTTCCGCCACCCGTCCCAAAATTATCGGCAGATATTCTCGCTCCATTTTCAACAATTAATTCCGGGGTATTTATAATTAATTCTCCAGCATCAGCAGTGGTAATAATTAAATTACCTGATTCATCTTCAAATGCAGGCTCGGCAGAAACCAAAATCCCGCTTCTTTGATCTTCGAGAGGTTCGGGTACAGGTGCGGTTCCACTTAAAATGACTGAATTATTAGCATTAATTGTTAAAATTCCTGCCTGTCCAATATTCCGAGCCGTTGTGCCAATTTGTGCGCCCTGACTCACAATTAATTGATTCGTATTAATCGTTAAATTGCCCCCATTTCCAGTACCTTTCTCACCCACCTGAGCATATAAACCACTCGCAAACCGACCATCTGCGGTAGAACCAACGACCTCTACTCCTGAAGCATTTACAAATAAATCACCCGCATTGCCAAAACCAAAAGTGTCCGTTGAAATCTGCGCCCCATCCCGAATTGTCAGACGATTTGTTTCGAGATTAATATTACCTCCATTTCCCGTTGCTCCCGCTTCCACTCGCGCAAATAAACCACTGGGGTTTTGTCTGTCAGGCGCTTCTCCAATCAAATCAATTGATTCGGTTGCGGCGATCGCTAAATTTCCTGCTTGACCAAACCCCGAAGTTGTAGCGGAGATTTGCGCCCCGTTTGTGAGTGTTAACCGTTGGGTTTCAACGGTAATTGTTCCCCCCTGACCCGTTGCATTGGGACGCACTTCAGCAAATAAACCACTCTGTTGTTCAATCGTTATAGAATCAGAAGCAACGATGAAAATATCTCCACCAATTCCTGAACCCAAAGTAGAAGAAATCATTGCAGAATCACCTGTTAAATTGACTTGTCTACCTTGAATTGTAATCTCTCCTCCTCGCTCTCCAGTGGTTTCTATTGAGGCGAAATCAGACAAACCAATATCTTGAAAATTCTCAACTCTCTTGTAATTTAGAGCAAATCCTTCCGAATTAAAACTAATGCCAATAAAGCTATTTCCGGCTACACTTCCTAACTCAATTCTTCCTGATGGAGCCGTTAAAATTCCACCTTCTAAACGAACATCTCCGCCCACCAAAGCTAAGGTTTGTTCGGACGGAACTTGTAAACCTCTGGTCGTAATCTGTTGACCTATGTTGTCACTTTTAATGATAGTAGATCGGGAGCGAATGACAAGAGATCCTGGATTTTCCCGAAACCTTAAGCCAACAGGAATGTTAATAACTAATAGCGGTGGACTGTTGGGGTTTGTCGCTCTAAATTCTGTTCCATTGGCAAAAATAATACTGTCAGCACTTGTGGCAAAAAACGAACCGCCAATATCAAGGGAGGCATTTTCGCCAAAAATAATCCCGTTGGGGTTAATCAGAAATAAATTCGCAACACCGTTAGCTTTGAGAATACCATTAATCTCAGAAATTGAACTTCCGGTAACGCGAGAGAAAATATTCTGAACCTCAACAGCATTGTTAAAAAAAGCCGTTTCACCCGTTGGTACTGAGAACCGTTCAAAACTGTGAAATAAAGTATTTCCGCTTCTTGTTCCCCCATCAATTTGTCGAATATTCCCTTGGGGAGTTACAACGGAATTTTGAGGTAGAGTGTTGTCTGGAATGATTTGTGCAGAAACAGGTATAGAAGCCAGTGAAACCGTCAGTAAGCTAACTTTAAATAGTCCTAAATAGAATCCCCTAATTAAGCTTTTTAACATGATATCATCCGATGTCCTTGATTGTAGGCTGTAGATTACTTAAAAAATATTACCAGATCTCGTTTTGGATCTCTTACAACAGCTATTTTTATAATTATCCTTCAAATTCAAGGCTAACAAAATCGCCAGTATTATCTTGAAGGTTTATCTTGTTTTTAATCTGATCAACAAGCTTTTCATTTAAAACAGTAATTGCATCGTTGTTGTTCAGTAACGAAAAAGTTACACTGTTTTGATTCTCAGTAAAACTGAGTAAATCCTCGTCGATAATGCTGTCTAAACTGTTGATCGCTAGATTAACCTTATCCGATTGATCTAAGGAATCATCAGTGAATATAACTTCTTCTAGTGTTTGAAACTTATTAGTGAACAAAAATATTTTTTCTAAAATAGTATTATCCTCGTTGTTAATAAATTCATAAACGATAATTTCTTCTTGAAATGAGTCATCAAGTTCAACAATAGGATTTTTATTCTCATCAATTAGTTCTAATTCAGTGATTAGAGCATCTGGTTCAACTAATTTAACTGTCAAATCTAAATCTACTGGGAAAATATCTTTTATCATTACATCCACTCCAGTAAATATAGGCTCTCCCTCCTTATCAAAACGAAGAGTAGCTCCCTCTTGAAGTTGTGTCACACCATCATCATCAAAATCAATCTTACCTTCCGTTGTAGCCATTTGAACCTTACTAAAACTCTCACCAGACTCATCATCTTCCTCACTATAAACAATAAAGTTTTGAATTGCTTCTGGGAATAAACCCAAGTCTAGGTTACTATCATTTCCATTTTCATCAAGAGTTTTATCAACAATAAGTTGACCGTTATTTTCGTAATTTTTGACCAAGAATGTTGTGAATATTTGCGTGAAATCACTATCTCTTTTCGAGTAACCATTGAGGTTTATGGTGTATTCTACATCAATAGTAACCGTAGCAATATTAGAGTTAGATTCCCC
>NZ_JAYGHR010000072.1:13163-105445 GCF_034932365.1 Limnoraphis robusta BA-68 BA1
ATCATTAGCAGTGTAGGTGAAGCTATCAACTCCCGAAAATCCACTATTAGGAGTATAACTAAATGAACCATTTTCATTCAAGTTAACGCTACCATTTGCAGGCGAATTAACCAATATTGCTGTTAAACTATTTCCATCGCTATCGGTATCACCATTGAGAACACCAACAGAAGCATCAACGGTAATAGGGGATTGAAAACCTGTAGTGTAGTTGTCATTATCGGCGACTGGCTGTGTATTTGGACGTGGTTCTACATCAATAGTAACCGTAGCAATATTAGAGTTAGATTCCCCATCATTAGCAGTGTAGGTGAAGCTATCAACTCCCGAAAATCCACTATTAGGAGTATAACTAAATGAACCATTTTCATTCAAGTTAACGCTACCATTTGCAGGCGAATTAACCAATATTGCTGTTAAAGTATTTCCATCGCTATCGGTATCACCATTAAGAACCCCGGAAACAGCATCAACGGTAATGGGGGATTGAAAACCTGTAGTGTAGTTGTCATTATCAGCAACGGGTGGTATATTCGGTTGTGGTTCTGGTTCGGGTGTTGGTGTTGGGGTAATTACAACAGGTGTTGGTGTTGGTGTTGGGGTAATTATCGGGTCTGGTGTTGGTGTTGGTGTTGGGGTAATTATCGGGTCTGGTGTTGGTGTTGGGGTAATTACAACAGGTGTTGGTGTTGGAGTTGGGGTAACTACAGGTTCGGGTGTTGGTGTTGGTGTTGGGGTAATTATCGGGTCTGGTGTTGGTGTTGGTGTTGGGGTAATTACAACAGGTGTTGGTGTTGGAGTTGGGGTAATTGGATCGGGTGTTGGTGTTGGAGTTGGGGTAATTATCGGGTCTGGTGTTGGAGTTGGGGTAATTACAACAGGTGTTGGTGTTGGAGTTGGGGTAATTATCGGGTCTGGTGTTGGAGTTGGGGTTGGGGTAATTATCGGGTCTGGTGTTGGAGTTGGGGTAATTACAACAGGTGTTGGTGTTGGGGTAATTATCGGGTCTGGTGTTGGTGTTGGAGTTGGGGTAATTGGATCGGGTGTTGGTGTTGGAGTTGGGGTAATTATCGGGTCTGGTGTTGGTGTTGGGACAATAACTTCAGGAAACTGTGGTTCTTCAATTTGACGAGGAATTGCTTCTTCAGTTTGAGGAGGTTCGACTACATTTGAACCCGTGATAAATTGACTAACATTCGCATTTTGAACAAAGGCTATCAAATCACCACTTTGACTGGAAATTGCAACTCCCAACCCCAATTCATTTAGGACAGTTTCCGCATAAATAACTTGATTATTCCCAACATTAATTTGATCTTCTACAACATTAAAATCCGTAATTAGGGCAAAATCATTATTTCCCGAACCGATATAATACAACCGAGATTGATCGCCGAGAACAAATATATCCTGTTCTGAACCGCCAGTTAAAGTATCTATTTCATCTATTCCTGGGTTGATAGCATCGACATCAACTCCCCAGAGAATATCATTACCGCGATCGCCAAATACTTGATCATTTCCCGTACCGCCGATTACGGTATCATTAGCCTGTCCGCCATATTTTTGATCGTTATCTGCACCGCCTTTTAATAAATCATCTCCCAGATTACCAAAAACTTGATCCTCTCCTGTACCATCTTCAATGATGTCAGCTTCTTTACCGCCAAATAACCAATCCTCTCCACTATTTCCGATTAAAAGATCGCTATTTTGATTACCAAATAAAGTATCATTGCCTTCGTTACCATACAACGTATCATTCCCCTCAAAGCCGAATAAAGAATCATCTCCACTACTACCAGAAATGAGGTCATTTCCTTCTAGCCCAAAAATTACATCAGCTTCACCCGTTCCCGGTAAATTGTCGTTACCTGCTGTTCCGTTTATCTCGATCATGCGGTATTAACTCCCAGATAGTTTAAATAACTGTTAACTTGAATTGGCTTTTAATTTTTCAATGAATTAATGACTATAATCTTGAGTTAAAATGAGGTTAAGTCAATTCATTTGAATTGAAGAAACCGTAGAAGCTTACGACTTTAATTTCTTTCTAGGGTACTCATGGGCTAGAAATAAGTCAACAAACTTTACAAAACTTTAAAATATAAATCATCAGGTAAGCTGACAATCTTGACATCTTCATAACTTGGCAACAGAAGCCAACTTCTTGATTAATCCTTCAAAGAATACTGTTTAAAAGCTTTTTGATGTTCTTCTTGAATTTCTTTTGCTAACCACTCCGGTTCTAAAACTTGAACATTAGAACCATATTGCAGAATACGCTGACGAAACCAAAAAGGGTAGTCTTCTTCTGCTAAAATATCAACAAACTTCCCTTGAGAATCTCGATAAAAAACCTGCTCATTGGCTCGACGAGGTTGATAATTTCTCAATTCACCACTCATCCGATAGTGAATTTTTTGGGTTGGGAAGTTGAACACAGTCCAGGCAGGGCTGTTTCATTCTCGGTTCAAAAATGCGATCGCCAAATCTTAAAAGCCTTTCTCTGTAAAGAAAAGGAGGATTATTTCAACAGTTTTGAGATTTTCTGTTTAAATAGAGCCTAAAACTTGCCCCCCATCAAAGGTTTAGCGATCGCAAAATTTTAGAATGAAACGGCCCTGCCTTAAAAAGGGGGGTGGCGTAGCCTGGAGGGATTCCCTTAAAAAGGGGGGTGGCGTAGCCTGGAGGGATTCCCTTAAAAAGGGGGGTGGCGTAGCCTGGAGGGATTCCCTTAAAAAGGGGGGTGGCGTAGCCGGGGGGATTCCCTTCAAAAGGGAGGGTTAGAAGATAGGTTATCAAGACAGATTTCAACAGTATTAACTCATTCAAAAGGAAACACCATGACCATTTTAGAATCTTTAGCCTCTGATTTCAATTCCGCTTTCCCTCGTTTGGCTTCTGGAAAATATATTCACTTTCTTTTGGTGCGTCATAGTCAATCTTTTCCCGTCTTTCAAACTGATGGAATACTCAATACTGCTCGCACTCAAGCCGGATTAAGTAACACTGATAAAATTAGCCGTTTGGTGATGTTTAAACGCAAACAAACAACTCCTGAACGCTTGGCTGGACGTGAACTATTGCGTTCTTTAGAGTTAACCAGTTCCAATCAAGATAGTGATAAATACTGCGAATATAACGGCGAAGGGTCTTGTAAAAAATGTCCTGACTGTATTATTTATGGGTTTGCAATTGGGGATAGCGGTTCAGAACGTTCTAAAGTTTATTCAGACTCCTGTTTTTCCCTGAGTCCTTATGAACAATCTCACAAAAGTTTCACGTTTAACGCTCCCTTTGAAGGGGGAACTATGAGCGAAGCGGGTACTATGCGAAGCGCAATTAATGAACTCGATCACATTTTGCCGGAGGTGACTTTTCCTAGTGTGGAAACGCTGCGAGATACCACCTATGAAGGGTTGATTTATGTGTTAGGAAATCTTCTGAGAACCCGACGCTATGGCGCTCAAGAGTCTCGCACTGGAACGATGAAAAACCATTTACTGGGAATTGCCTTTTGTGATGGGGAAATTTTTAGTAATTTGCATTTTACTCAAGCTTTGTATGACCAACTCAAAGGGGATATCAATGCTCCCATTGACGAGATCAAAGAAGCAGCAAAAACTATCGCTCAACAGTTACTAGAGGATGAACCTGTGATTAAACAACGCCTGATTTTCGGTGAACAACTTAACGAGTTTTTGAGTGAAGTTAATGCGATTTATCAAGATGAAACTCAACTTCAAGAAACATTGACTAAACTCTACAACCAAACTCAAACCTACGCCCAAACCTACGGCGCTTTAGCGAAGAAAGGGAAAGGTAAAAAATAAACTTTCTCCACCTCTTCCTAACCCTCTCCTACCTCTCCCTAACCCTCTCCACCTCTCCCTAACCCTCTCCTACCTCTCCCTAACCCTCTCCACCTCTCCCTAACCCTCTCCACCTCTCCCTAACCCTCTCTATCCCCCCTGCCCCCCTTTGAAAGGCAGGTTAGTAGAAAAAGGTGTCCCCGACGGGACTATTTATTAATCGAGAGGGGTTGGGAGAAATTCAACAAACCTAAAACCATTTTTCTAATGACACTCTATCACTGTCTATTAACACTTCACGATAACGTTTTTTTTGCCAGTCGTGAAATGGGAATTCTCTATGAAACTGAGAAATACTTGCATAATTGGGCGTTGAGTTTTGCACTGTTTACGCCTAAAATTATCCCTCAAGTTTACCGTTTACACGGAACAAACGCCCAAACTCCTAGCTATCTCAACAGGGATTTTGAGGCAAATTTACTCCATCTTAATCAAGCGAAAATCTATGTTTTCCCCGCTCAACCTTTGCATTGGTCTTATCAAATTAACACGTTTAAAGCGGCTCAAACCACCTATTATGGTCGATCAAAACAGTTTGGGGATAAAGGTGCAGAACGCAATTATCCGATTAATTATGGACGTGCAAAAGAACTCGCTATCGGTAGCCAATACCGCACTTATATTATCGCTCCGCCTGAAGTTGAAGCAAAAATTCCTCGGTGGATACGGTTAGGAAAATGGGCGGCAAAAGTGAGGGTAGAATTTCTTGCTATCCCAGAAAATACCCTCCAAAAAAACAACGGAGAATATTCTTGTCTTCATCCCCTAAACCCGTTAGATTTGCCCTCAAATACTCAACTGATCCTCTATAATCGAATTGTCATGCCGCCATCTAGTTTGGTGAGTCAGGCAAGAATTAAAGGCGAATATTGGCAATCTGTGAAAGAATCTTGGACAAATTTTCGTCAACAGTATCCACAACTTCCCGAACAATTATCATTACCAATTGGAGCATTTTATGGAGCCAACACAGTCTAAAACCCTGCATTCTTGGGTAATAGAATTAGGAGCAGCCGATAATGGGATTATTCCTGCAACGCTGTCAAGAGCCATTCACGGTAAAGTGATGAATTGGTTGCAATTAAGCTCATCAGAAATCGCTGATAATATTCACAAAATGCAGTCATCACCTTTTAGTTTATCAGGATTAATTGGCAACCGACGCATCAAAGGAAATCAAGCAGGCGATCGCTTTTTAATTCGGATTAGCTTACTCGATGATACTCTGG
This sequence comes from Limnoraphis robusta BA-68 BA1, assembly GCF_034932365.1. NCBI lineage: Bacteria > Bacillati > Cyanobacteriota > Cyanophyceae > Oscillatoriales > Sirenicapillariaceae > Limnoraphis > Limnoraphis robusta. The sequence continues at coordinate 18,268 of NZ_JAYGHR010000072.1, forward strand.
TTCAACCCTTACTGAGTGGGATTGAAAAATGGGGAAATCAACCGATAATTTTGGGAAAATTTCCCTTTGTTTTTCGCCATCTTTATACCCTTCCAGGTACTCATCGGCTATCCGGTTCTACATCCTATGAAGTCTTGAGTCAAACCCCCGCTTTTGGTGAAAGTTTAACGCTAGATTTTCTCTCTCCAACCAGCTTTAAACAAACAGATGACATTCAAACCTTTCTATTACCCGAATTAGTCTTTGGGAGTTTAGAGCGACGTTGGAATCAATTTGCGCCGGAAAATTTACAATTTCCCTCACAAGAATGGCGAGGAAAAGTATCCGCCTATGAACTGAAAACCTACGCATTAAAAATGGAAGGAGGCGGAGAAATAGGCGCTCAAGGTTGGGTGAAATATCGTTTTAACAATTCCCAACAGATGAAAATTGCGATGATTTTAGCTCAATTTGCTTTCTTTTCCGGCGTGGGTCGAAAAACAGCAATGGGGATGGGACAGGCGCGTTTTCGCCCTAATTTAACCCCAGAAAAATCAACAAAAATCTTACCACATCAGGAGGAGACAACAGACCAATGAACTCAGAAGACTATTTACCCCTGGCTTATTTGAACGCTTGGGAATATTGCCCTCGGCGATTTTATCTAGAATATCAACTCGGAGAAATGGCAGAAAATGAACATATTTTGATGGGTCAACATTTGCATCGCCATATTAACGAAGAAAGAGAATCTCAACGAGGAGAAACACGCATTTTTCAACAACAATGGGTCTGGAGTCATCGTTTAAAAGTTCATGGAATTATCGATGCTGTTGAAGAACGAGAGAATCAACTCATTCCGGTTGAATACAAAAAAGGTCGCATGGCGCATCATTTAAACGACCATTTTCAACTCTGTGCCGCAGCAATTTGTTTAGAAGAAATCACCCAAAACTCTATTGCTTTTGGGGAGATATTTTATCATAGCAACCGTCGCCGTCAAACCGTTGAATTTACTCCCCTATTACGTCAAGCAACAGAAGCGGCAATTTCTGCGGCTCTGACGGCAAATTCTCAACCCATGCCTGCTCCCATTTCCCACGATAAAAAATGCCGAGATTGTAGTTTACAAGGGATTTGTTTACCCAAAGAAATGCGTCGGCTTGCCACTGAATCTGTTGAACTTTAAACCTATTTATTCAATCGGAGGAACTCAAATGTCTGTTTTATACGTCACTCAACCGGATGCAATTCTCAACAAAAAATATGAGGCATTTATCGTCTCTCTCAAACAAGAAGATGGAACCTGGAGTAAACATTCTGTCGCCGCTCAAACCGTTGAACAGGTGGTATTAATGGGAAATCCTCAAATTACCGGAGATGCCCTCAGTTATGCTTTAGAATTGGGAATGCCTGTGCATTATCTTTCTCAATATGGCAAATATATCGGTACAACTCTCCCCGGATATTCCCGTAATGGTCAGCTTCGTTTAGCGCAATATGCTACTCATTGTCACGAAGAAAAACGATTAGAATTAGTCAAAATAATCGTCGCCGGAAAGATACATAATCAATCTTCAGTTTTGTATCGTTACGGACAAAAAGATAACCCGTTGAAGTTGCGAAAAAAACAAGTTTGTGAGCAGAAAACCCTCGACCAAGTGCGAGGAATAGAAGGAATAGCCGCCCGTGAATATTTTGCTTGTTGGCTGAATATTTTGGAGGAACCCTGGTCATTTCAAGGTCGCCATCATCGCAGTCCATCCGACCCGATGAATGTATTAATGAACTTTGCTTACGGTTTACTTCGCATTCAAGTGACTGCTGCGGTTCACATTGCGGGATTAGATCCTTATATTGGCTATTTGCATGAAACAACAAGGGGTCAACCTGCAATGGTTCTGGATTTAATAGAAGAATTTCGCCCTTTAGTTGCTGATAGTTTTTTACTCTCTTTATTGAGTCACAAAGAACTAAAACTCTCCGATTTTAGCGAAAGTTTAGGGGCTTATCGTCTGAAAGATGCCGGACGAAAAATCTTTCTAGAAGCCTTTGATCGCAAGCTAAATTCTGAGTTTAAACATCCCGTCTTTGGCTATCGTTGCACCTACCGTCGAGCCATAGAATTACAAGCCCGTTTACTCGCCCGTCACCTTCAAGAAAATGTTGTTTATAAACCCTTGAAAATCCGATGAATACATTATTTTATCTGGTGATTTATGACCTTGAGGACAACAAAGCCGCCAATAAACGCCGCAACCGCCTACATAAGTTGTTGATGGGCTACGGAAAGTGGACGCAGTACAGCGTGTTTGAATGTTTCCTGACTGCGGTACAATTTGTGAAACTTCAGCAAAAAATCGAAGCGGTCAGCACCCCGCTCTAAAGAACGGGGCATCATGCCTCCCTCTTAGATAGCTGACCAGCCTAAGTCTTAACTGACTACGTTTTTAGAGTTATGACACCTATAAATGCTTTCCAGTTTGTGGCTCTGTCGTTAGTTGTTAAACATTCCTACGAGGGGTAAGAAAGTGCAACTAGCCGAACAAGCTTTAAAAACATTGGCGAGGAAAAAATTACCTATTTCATAGAGTTTGGACGCAACAATGTCTAATCATGTTCTGGTACTAGATACCAACAAAAACCCATTAACACCATGCAAACCTTCTATAGCTCGAAGTTTGTTAAAAGCAGGTAAAGCGGCTGTTTATCGTCGGTATCCTTTCATCATTATTTTGAAAAAGGTTGTTAAGGAATCTCCGACAAGCTGCCAGCTCAAAATAGATCCTGGCAGTAAAACAACAGGTTTAGCCTTACTGCTTAATGACTCAGTTGTTTGGGCAGGAGAATTAACCCATCGAGGTCAACAAATCAAGGATGCTTTACTTAGTCGTCGTCAACTTCGACGAGGAAGGCGAAATCGTAAAACTCGTTATCGACAAGCCAGGTTTTTAAATCGCAAACGTAGGGACAGTTGGTTAGCTCCAAGTTTAAATCATCGGGTGCAAACTACGATGACCTGGGTTAACCGTCTGACAAGATTTTGCCTTATTGACTCTATCTATCAAGAGTTAATCCGCTTTGATACTCAGAAAATTCAAAACCCAGAAGTGTCAGGCACAGAGTATCAACAAGGCGAGTTACACGGCTACGAAGTTCGAGAATATCTTTTAGAGAAATGGGGTAGAAAATGCGCTTATTGTGGAGCAGAAAATACACCTTTAGAGGTTGAACATATTCAAGCAAAATCTAAGGGGGGTTCTGACAGAATTAGCAACCTAACTGTAAGTTGCCATTCATGCAATCAAGCCAAGTCTAACCTAGATATCAAAGACTTTCTATCTGGAAAACCTGACCTGATTAAGCGAATTCTAAGTCAAGCGAAGGCTCCCTTAAAAGATGCTGCGGCTGTTAACTCTACCCGTTGGAAGTTGTACAACGAGTTAAAGAGAACTGGACTCAAAGTTCACACAGGTTCAGGAGGAATGACTAAATATAATCGCTGTCGTCTAGACCTTCCTAAAACCCACTGGATTGATGCGGCTTGCGTCGGGAAAACCGAATCTTTAAGGCTAGAAACTAATCAACCTTTACTGATCAAGTCAACCGGACATGGTAGCCGTCAAATGTGCGGTACTAATAAATATGGTTTTCCGACCCGTCACCGCTCTAGACAACAAATTCATAAAGGTTTTAAGACGGGAGATCTTGTCAGAGCTGTTGTCACTAAAGGTCAAAAGATAGGTATCTATAAAGGACGTGTTCTATGCCGCGCCTCTGGCAGTTTTGATATCTCCACTAAAGCAGGTCGAGTATCTGGAATTAGCCACAAATATTGCACACCCACCCAGAAAAAAGATGGATACCAGTATGTATGATTGATTCTCATGCGGCAGCCGCTCGTGTCACGCTTCCTCCCCGCTCTGAAGAACGGGGCTTCCACTCTACCGGACTAATTCTCGTGATTAAACCTACTGAAGATTCTGTGCGGATTTATGTCTTGGATGCGGGGTCGGTGCGGCGTACTATTACCTATGGTTCGCAAAAGCCTAGACAGGAACAGACGATTGTTTTATAGTGTGTTTATGCGGATTTTTGACGGGTCGAAGCGCCCACGTTTTTCCCGGTACTCCCGTCAATTCGCCAGAACCTCGATAATTGAATAGTTTTAGCGTTTTTGTTCACCTCCGGTTGGGGTTGGCCACTGGCTGAAATCCATCAGTCGGATCTCTCCCGTCATTTTCGGGTGTTTTACCCTTTCTTAGTCGGGTTTTCAGGCCACAGTCTTTCCAATTAATGAAACCCGTTCGCGGGATTGAAACAGCTCGGATCTAACTGTCGTTTCGCTTAATTGGCTTTCCAATTAATGAAACCCGTTCGCGGGATTGAAACATCCTATAGGGTTTGTGCTAGTATGGTTAACATAGTTCTTTCCAATTAATGAAACCCGTTCGCGGGATTGAAACATATTTCACGAACCCGTATTCTTGAAACGGGAGTCGATCTTTCCAATTAATGAAACCCGTTCGCGGGATTGAAACCAGTTTACGCTTCTTGATTATTTTGCCCGTTCTAGTGCTTTCCAATTAATGAAACCCGTTCGCGGGATTGAAACCGCATTCACCGCAGAAACAATTAGCAGGGCGCAAACTTTCCAATTAATGAAACCCGTTCGCGGGATTGAAACTTCACAGCTTCCCTTTTGCTGTTAAGTCTATGTTCACTTTCCAATTAATGAAACCCGTTCGCGGGATTGAAACGCATCTGATGTTATTAACCCTGAATCAAACTTGACTTTCCAATTAATGAAACCCGTTCGCGGGATTGAAACGAGAACGACATAGATATTAATCCAGGAATGTGGATGCTTTCCAATTAATGAAACCCGTTCGCGGGATTGAAACACTTGCTAAATCTTCCTCATATTCTACTAAAGCTCTTCTTTCCAATTAATGAAACCCGTTCGCGGGATTGAAACATGAAGAATATCTCCCACTTTGATGGGGTGTATTCCTTTCCAATTAATGAAACCCGTTCGCGGGATTGAAACTTTCCCAATCCAACACTGTCGAGGCGATAAGAAAGCTTTCCAATTAATGAAACCCGTTCGCGGGATTGAAACATAAACAGCTTCTAGCACTCGAAGAAGATCTAAAAGCTTTCCAATTAATGAAACCCGTTCGCGGGATTGAAACGTAAATTTCTACTGTCGCATCTTCTGGCAACAGATCTTTCCAATTAATGAAACCCGTTCGCGGGATTGAAACTGCTGTCTCCTAAAATTGGAGAAAATGTAAAATAGCCTTTCCAATTAATGAAACCCGTTCGCGGGATTGAAACAACACTATGGATGTGGATTAGGGTATTGAGTTTTTTTCTTTCCAATTAATGAAACCCGTTCGCGGGATTGAAACAAAAAATGAAAGAATGTTGATAAGTGAATATTAGTTTTCTTTCCAATTAATGAAACCCGTTCGCGGGATTGAAACACATTTAATGCCCATTTCCAATACCAATTCTTCTAGCTTTCCAATTAATGAAACCCGTTCGCGGGATTGAAACGCTAAAAAGCCAGGAACTAACTATAACGACACTTGCTTTCCAATTAATGAAACCCGTTCGCGGGATTGAAACAGAGAAATTCGGCGGGAATCCAACCATCGGATAGACACTTTCCAATTAATGAAACCCGTTCGCGGGATTGAAACGATTTCTTTCTAAGATCGCCAAACTCTGCGACTTTCTCTTTCCAATTAATGAAACCCGTTCGCGGGATTGAAACAAAAATGGGTTCCCTGGTGTTTCGGGGCGGATGATTACTTTCCAATTAATGAAACCCGTTCGCGGGATTGAAACCTGAATCTTCATACATCTCTAACGATAAAATCTCTTTCCAATTAATGAAACCCGTTCGCGGGATTGAAACTAGGCTTTTTGGGAGAGTTCAAAACAGACCGCAAATGGAAGCTTTCCAATTAATGAAACCCGTTCGCGGGATTGAAACGACAGGATTAACCCCTGGTCGAGTACCACTTGCTGCTTTCCAATTAATGAAACCCGTTCGCGGGATTGAAACAATATCGGGAATTCCCTATGGAGAATGTGAATTCTTTCCAATTAATGAAACCCGTTCGCGGGATTGAAACCTAAGAATGTTACATCTTCGATTTCTTGAATGATTTCTTTCCAATTAATGAAACCCGTTCGCGGGATTGAAACAAAAACACATCATTTGCCGCATACTGTATTTGAGACTTTCCAATTAATGAAACCCGTTCGCGGGATTGAAACAACAGCCCCAATTATCAGATAATTTTCTTGAATGTACTTTCCAATTAATGAAACCCGTTCGCGGGATTGAAACATTATTCGGACAATCGCTATGGTTGGAAGCTTGAAACTTTCCAATTAATGAAACCCGTTCGCGGGATTGAAACTTTCCTTTCAGTCCTTGCGGCCCAGCCGGTCCGGCTTTCCAATTAATGAAACCCGTTCGCGGGATTGAAACTTGACTGCCTTATTGGTTGGAGCCGACAAGACAACCCTTTCCAATTAATGAAACCCGTTCGCGGGATTGAAACATATAGCTATTGTCACGCAACATACAAAGTCTTAGGGCTTTCCAATTAATGAAACCCGTTCGCGGGATTGAAACTCATCGTTAGTAACTCCCTTTGCTCTTTCCTCCTCCTTTCCAATTAATGAAACCCGTTCGCGGGATTGAAACGCCCGACCGTTAAAGCAAAAGCTTGATTTTCAAGTTGTGTAAAATTTTCTCTGATGTATCTTGCGATCGCGTCGCTAATCTCGCTATCATAGAGTGTTTGGGTTAAAAGATTATAGGAAGTATCATGGCAAAGCGTGTTCAAGTCGTTCTCAGACAGGACATCAGCAAACTAGGGCAAAATGGAGATTTAGTGGAAGTCGCGCCTGGTTATGCTCGGAACTATCTTCTCCCGAGAAGTTTGGCGGTTCGAGCCACTCCAGGCATTCTCAAGCAGGTTGAACGTCGCCGGGAAGAAGAACGTCAGCGACAAATTGCACTCAAGCAAGAAGCGATCGCCCAAAAAACTGCATTGGAAACCATTGGTCGTTTTACCATCGCTAAACAGGTGGGTGAAAATGAAGCGATTTTTGGGACTGTAACCGATCGCGAACTTGCAGAAGCCATTCAAGCGATGACGAACCAAGAAGTTGATCGTCGGGGTATCACGTTACCCGATATCAATCATATTGGCTTTTATAAAGCACAAATCAAACTTCATCCAGAAGTCACGGCGGAAGTTGAAGTTCACGTTGTCTCTAACTAAGTTGAACGGTGATCAGGCGTTCTCGATGAACGTCTGAAACTGCTGATAACGGGTTGTTTTTTTCATCCCCCACTATGGCAAATCGATCTAACTTTCAACTTCCCAGCGATCGCCTACCGCCCCAAAATGTTGAAGCAGAAGAGGCGATTTTGGGGGGAATTCTCCTCGATCCTGAAGCGATTAGTCGTGTGGCTGAATTGTTAGATCCGAGTTGTTTTTCAATTAAAGCCCATCAAACGATTTATCGCACAACCCTGAATTTACATTTACAGGGAAAACCCACTGATTTAATGACCGTTACCACTTGGCTAGCCGATCACAATCACTTAGAAGAAGTGGGCGGACAAATGAAGCTAGCACAACTCGTTGATCGCACGGTTTCGGCGGTGAATATTGATCAATATGCGTTGTTGGTGATTGAAAAAGCCATGCGCCGCAATTTGATTCAAGCCGGACATGAAACCATTGATTTGGGTTATGATACAACGATTGATATCGAAGAGGTATTAGATCAAGCCGAACAAAAGATTTTTAATATTACTCAAGTTCGTCCGCAACAAAATTTGATTTCTATCGCAGAGACGCTGATTAATACGTTTCAGGATATCGAAGATCGTCACGAAGGCGTTGCACTTCCCGGTTTAAATTGCAATTTTTATGATTTAGACGCGATGACGGGCGGATTTCAACGCTCTGATTTAATTATTGTTGCAGGTCGTCCTTCGATGGGAAAAACCGCACTTTGCACAAATATTTCTTATAGTATTGCCAAAATTCATAAGCTGCCAGTCGCGATTTTTAGCTTGGAAATGTCGAAGGATCAGTTAGTTCAAAGACTGCTTTCTAGTGAGGCAAAAATTGAAAGTAATCGACTTCGATCAGGGCGGATTAGTCAGAGTGAATGGGAACCATTAACGGTGGCGATTGGAACGTTATCAGAATTGCCTGTTTTTATTGATGATACGCCTAATATTACCGTAACAGAAATGCGTTCAAAGGTGCGGCGTTTACAAGCGGAACAGGGCGGCGCACTGGGGTTAGTTTTAATTGATTATCTGCAATTAATGGAGGGGGGGAGTGAGAATCGAGTCCAAGAATTGTCTCGAATTACGCGATCGCTAAAAGGGTTAGCCAGGGAATTAAATGTTCCAGTTATTGCCCTTTCACAGTTGAGTCGCAGCGTTGAATCTCGTACCAATAAACGACCGATGATGTCCGATTTGAGGGAATCTGGATCGATCGAACAAGACGCCGATCTCGTGATTATGCTGTATCGAGATGATTATTATAACCCCGATTCACCCGATCGCGGAATTGCTGAAGTGATTATTACCAAACACCGCAACGGGCCGACAGGAACCATTAAATTACTCTTTGATCCTCAGTTTACCAAATTTCGTAACTTAGCCGGAGGCGAGCGCTATTTACCTTCGGGTCAATCTTCTCATAACCTACCGCCTGCTCATTAATATACAGTTAGATAACTTGAAACCCTTATTGTTATGCTCAAATGTTATAGCAGTTTTCAGTTCTGTGAGGTACAACACCGATTGGGTAGAAACCCGGTTTCTAGCAGAAACCGGGTTTCTGGTTCGTACCTCATACGAGCGCACACCGCTATAATAATTATCTAAAATAAGCAAATATCAAGCGAGAACTTACAAAGTTAAGCTGAATCTCAAGAGATCAAACCCAGACAAAAATTATGATCTAAAATCTATTATTCGATAAAGGGCGAACGATGGGACTTGAACCCACGAATGGTGGAACCACAATCCACTGCCTTAACCACTTGGCTACGCCCGCCATATCAATTCTTAATGTAGCACAAGATTTCTAATTTGTGCAATCCTTTGAGAAAAAAATCGAAAAACAGGTTCAGCTAAAAGCGCAACGGACAGAGCTGAGTTGGTAGTGAGGTCGAATCGTGTAATAATGATCCGGCAATGATCCAACGCTGCGGAGTCGTGATGGCTGATATTCCCCAATCGCCCAATGAGTTAGCTGAAGTTCTACAAGAGCTAACCGATCTGAAGTTTGAACTCCCCGATCCTGAAGATGATGCAATTGCCGAACCGGACTTTGAACGACAGATCGATGTCGCTTGGAAAGTCTGCGATCGCTTTGATCTACAAACCGAAATTTGGCGGGGGCGAATTTTGCGGGCGGTACGCGATCGCGAAAAACGGGGCGGTGAAGGGCGGGGAACGGGATTTCTCAATTGGCTCAAAGACCGAGAAATCAGCAAAAGTCAAGCCTATGCTTTAATTGAACTGGCAAACAGTGCAGATACTCTCCTGGCTCAAGGTCAGCTCAACCCCGACTCGATTAATAATTTTAGTAAACGAGCGTTTGTAGAGACGGCAAAATCTCCCCCACAAGTCCAACAAATGATCTCTGATGCGGCTTGCAATGGCGATCGCATTACTCGGCGTCAGGTGCGTCAGATGTCCGATGAATGGACTGCAATGAGTTCAGATCTGTTACCGGAAGAAGTGCGAGAAAAAGCCGCCGCCGGGGCGATGCCCACTCGTTATCTGGCGCCTCTGGTGCGGGAGATGGAAAAATTACCCGAGTCTCATATCACGGAAATTCGCCGGGAAATCACCGAAAATCCCGATGTTGATACGATTAAAAATCTGACTTCTGAAGCTAAAAATTTATCAAAATATCTCGATGCTGCCGCTCAAGTACAGGCGATCAACCAATCTTCTGTTGATGTGGAAATGGCGCTAGAAGAAGCATTACGAGTTGGTTGTTTGAACACTGCGGCAGATTTGGTTAAACAAGCCACTCAACTCGAACAAGCGATCGTTAAACTTCATAGTACCTGGAAGCGGGTGGGGAGTTTAGCCGATCGCCTCTATGTCGATACAGGTGCGAGTACGCCTCATTTGCGATCGCTGCTTTCTTGTCTAGAACAACTGGCAGGTCAAGTGTTAGAAATTCAAATTGGAGAAGGTCAAAAGGGGAGAATCCGTCTACAAATTTTAGCTGATAGTGATGATTAATTTTTCAATCCCCAATGAATTGGGAAGCCTACACTCTACCGCAAGGTCAGTGTAGGTAGTTCACTCTTAGCTCAACTTTTGATTCAAGGGTTGAGTCGAGGCGGGTTTCTCAAGGGTATAAACAATCTGATTCGATGAGCTAGAACGATCCGGGCTGAAGTAAATTTCTAGAGCTAACTTCAGATAGGAAAGCGGAACAACCAGTCCCAAAAATAACAGTTTCAACAGGGAAACCATCCAAGGTTTTTCTGGCTTGAACTGAGAGGATTTAGGCTGATAGGGACGAAAGGTTAAAAAATATTTATCAATTGCGTTGAGTAAAATGATCGCCAAGATAACAACAATCAATAGTAAAAGTGCTATTTTCACTTGTTTTTTCTCCAGTTCTAGTGAGGAATAAATTAACGATCTATAATTTCAATCAAGCCTGTTTAAATTAAATTTCTGAAATCTTCTCCTTTCTCAGAGTAGTTAATTTTCATCAAGTCTGACAAGAGAGTTTTGTAAATGTTTAGTAAATTTTCGAGGGTAAGATTGTAAATATTCAGTAAAAATTCGAGTCAGAAGCCCTTCTAAACTTAGGATAAACCCTTAACTAAATTATAGCTAAGACCGATTCACCTCAGTTGCCGCTATCCTTAAAGTTGAGGCATTGTCTTCATTTCAATCAACTACAGCTTATGTCAAAAACCCTAAATCCTGATGAATTTTTGCAAGATCCGGGTGTCATCCTCGATGTTCGCAGTCCCGCCGAATATACTCAGGGACATATTCCCGGTGCGATCAGTTTTCCTTTATTTAGTGATCAAGAACGCGCTCAAGTGGGAATTTGCTACAAACAAAAAGGACGTGATCAGGCTGTTGAATTAGGATTTGCGCTCGTTGGCCCTCGATGTGCTGATTTGATCGCCCAAGCTAGAATTCTCGCCCCAGATGGCAAAATCCGGATCTATTGTTGGCGGGGAGGAATGCGAAGTAGCGGAGTCGGCTGGATTTTGGAAATGGCAGGATTTGAGGTTTTCCTCCTCAATGGTGGATACAAAGCCTTTCGTCGTTGGGGACGATCTCTATTTTCGGTTTCTCAACCGATCATCCTCTTAGGGGGAATGACGGGAACAGGTAAAACAGAGATTCTCAACGCTTTAAGAACTTTGGGTGAACAAACCCTAGATTTAGAAGATCTCGCCAACCATCGAGGAAGTAGTTATGGTGCTTTGGGTCAACCGCCACAACCGACTAACGAACAATTCTGGAATTTAATTAGTTTACAATGGTCAAGGTTTCAACGTCACCAACCCGTTTGGATCGAGGCGGAAAGTAAACGGATCGGGATTTGTCGAGTTCCTCAAGAGATTTTTCAACAAATGGAACAAGCGCCTGTCATTCAAGTTCAGCGAACTCGTGAAGAACGGCTTTCGCTGTTAGTTGAACTGTATGGAACTGCTAACCGAGAAGATTTAATTCAAGCAACAAAACGAATTCACAAGCATTTAGGCGGTTTGAGAACGACTGAGGCGATTAACTTGATTCAACAAGAGAAACTGACTGAAGCGCTTGATTTAATCTTACATTACTATGACAAAGCTTATACTTATGACTTGCAAAAACGTTCCCGATTAGCCTATTGTGTAGATATTTCTGGAAAATCTACTCGGGAAGCTGCAATTTTAGTTCGGCAAACCGCCCAGGAGATTTTATCTAAAGATTGTGTCTCGTTGGGAATTTAGATTCAGGATGATTGAGTCTATACTGGCGTTAATCAGGATTTGGGCTTTTCTTTGAACTGAAAAACAAGCTCCTCAATTTTGGCTTTACCCAAATTCATGGGGAATTAACTGGCGATCGCCTCTCGTCGCACTGAGAGTTTGGACTGAATCTCTGCAACAAAGGCTTTGTAATCGATAACGGGCTTGGAAATGTAGCCATCTGCACCGCTTTTTTGAAGAAAATATTCCCGATCATTATCACTTCCATGAGCAGTCACTAGAATAATCGGTAAGTCTGCGGTTTCGGGGTTCGCCTTCAACATTTGGGTGATTTTGATGCCATCAACCGCTTTGCCTTCATAGTAGCTATTGGCTAAAGCGATATCCATCAAAATCAGATCGGCTTGTTTAGACTGAGCCAATTGCATAACGGTTTCGACATCTTCGGTGTGTTTGGCAGCTAACCCGCCTCGCTTGGTGAGAATACGCTCGAATACTTTCCAATTGATTTCATTATCTTCAACGACTAATACTGTTTTCATAATGGATTCACCTTTTGATCTATAGATGTCGTTTTATACTTTCCTACTATTAGTTTGACGGATTGAATCCTAGAAGTCGATAGGGATAAGTTCAGGAGTTTAGAGGTTTTCGAGTCGGCACAGATGAAAAAAGATAGAAAAGTTCAGGATTCTGCTCGGGGATCATTGCCAATCAGGGGAATAACCCCGTCAGTTGATCATCTCTCCTCTCGGCTCGGGTTAATAGAAAGTGTATAGTCTATTTGAGATTTTGCACCCACTCCTCTAAAACTACCCGTAACAGGTGCCGCTTCACGGGGAATTGCTGTCGCAACCAGGGCAATATGGCGATCGCTGACTGCTAACCCTTGGGTTGGATCATAACCATGCCAACCTGCACCGGGCAAATAAACCTCAGCCCAAGCGTGGAGATGTCGATCTAGCTGAGACACATCCCCTTCCTGGTAGCCACTAACAAACCTTGCGGGAATTCCCACAGCCCGACAAGCCTCAATAAACACAACGGCTAAGTCTCGACAGGAACCCATTTGTTGAGTCCAAGTGACTCCAGGCGGTAAAGGCGCTCCGGTTTCTCGCACAATGTACTTACAGGTTTGGTAAATTCGTTGATTGAGATTATTCAAAAAACTAATTAAACTTCCCTCAGCAGTCTGCCAAATTTCTTGAGCGAGTTGAGGCATAATCGGATCAACTGAACTTGATTGTAAATAGGGTTGAAGATGGGCAAACAGAGAGACAGGATAATCTGTAATCGGCAGTTCTAAAGCCCAAGATTCTAACAGATAGTTAAAAGGATTGGTACAATGGGTTTGAACGTGAGAACTGACTTTAATATTCAGTGTTTCAGTTTTTTGTTTAAACCAAAGTTTGATGATGTCATTTCCGCCTAAATCAACAATATCCGACTGCCCCAAAGGTTCGGGAGTGACATCAATTGAAAAAGATTGCAGGGTTTGAAAGGCATCAGAACGAGGACGTAATCGGACAAGGTGAGGGGCTAAATCAACAGCTTGACTGTAAGTGTAGGTTGTCGTGTGAACAATTTGGTAATCCATAATGTATAATAAATTGATCAAGCATCATCAGATTCTCCTCAATTTAGGGAGTAGAAATAGTTTTTCGGGAACTGATTGTTACTGGGTTCAAGATGGGTTCTAAAGCAAAAAACGTTTCAAACATTTTATCTCCAATCAGGTTAATTCGTCTTTGCAGATTATCGAGAAATTCATGTAATCCGATTTCCGTAATTTCATCAATACTCAGATAGTCTAACTCTGATCTGAGTCGTCCTAATTCTCGTTCTGCGGGGTTGTGCCAAGTTCCTGAATGGGTTCCGGTGATTTGATGAAGAGATTGTTCGGCGTGGATAAAACAGTATTGAATAGAGCGGGGAAATTCCCGATCTAAGATTAAAAATTCTACCACTCCATAGGGGGTAATTTGATGGCGTTTTTGCCGTTTTCGGTACATTTCATAGGCGCTGGTTGATTTTAACAGGGCTATCCATTGAATTTCATCAAGAGTCGTACCCACATCTTGAACAGAAGGTAACAGGATATAGTATTTGACATCTAAAATTCGGGAGGTTTTGTCGGCTCGTTCGAGTAATCTGCCAATATTACCAAAATGCCAACATTCGTTATGAGACATGGTAGCATCCATGATCCCGGCAAATAGATGTCCATTCAGTTTAACTTTATAAAAAAATTCGGGTAAATCATAGGGATTTTTTCCGTTTGCAGCATCCCGAACCATCATATAAAATTCATTGACTTGTTCCCACATTTCTGAGGAAATAATCTCTCGAATTGATCGGGCGTTTTCCCTTGCTGCTTTTAAACAAGACAGGATGGAGTTCGGATAGCTAGCATCAAAGGTGAGAAACTGAATCACATTTTCAGCAGTGGCTTGTCCGTAACGTTCTTCAAACAGTTCTAAATCGGCTGTGATCAAGACTAACGGTTGCCATTGTTGTTCCAGTCCCGAAGGAGAATCTAACAGTAAATTGCGATTGACATCAACAAATCTGGCAATATTTTCGGCTCGTTCTACATAGCGATTTAGCCAATAAACTGAACTTGCAACACGACTTAACATAAGCTATTTTTAGTTAGTTTTTACAGTTCATTTAAACCCAATTTTTTTCGTTTTTAACCTTTCAACACCCAAGTATCTTTACTCCCTCCCCCCTGGGAAGAATTGACAACTAAAGACCCTTTTTTTAAAGCTACTCGTGTTAACCCACCGGGATGAACGTAAATCTCTTTACCATAGAGAATATAGGGTCGTAAATCAACGTGACAGCCTTGAAATTTTTCTTCTAATAGCGTCGGAACACGGGATAAAGATAATGTAGGTTGAGCGATATAATTGCGAGGATTTGCTTTTATTTTTTCGGCAAACTCTTGACGTTCTTCCTGGGTTGACTGAGTGCCGACTAACATTCCATAACCCCCCGCTTCATTCGCCGCTTTTACGACTAATTTATCGAGATTTGCTAACACATGATCAAGTTGTTGTTTTTCCCAACATAAATAAGTCGGAACATTGGGTAACATTTGATCTTCATCGAGGTAATAACGAATCATTTGGGGAACATAAGCATAGATGACTTTATCATCGGCTATTCCGGTTCCTAACGCATTGGCTAAGGCGACTCGACCTTGACTATAAACCTCTGTTAATCCCGGAATTCCTAGTAAAGATTCTGGATTAAATGCTAACGGATCAATAAATTTATCATCAATCCGCCGATAAATTACATCGATTCGTTTTAAGCCTTTGGTGGTTCGCATTTGTACATAACCATCCACCACGACTAAATCCCGTCCTTCTACTAATTCTACACCCATTTGTCGGGCGAGGAAGGAATGTTCAAAGTAGGCTGAATTATAGATTCCGGGTGTTAAAACCACCACCATCGGATCAGCAATATGAGGAGGGGCGAGATTGAGGAGCGTTTCTAATAAATGACTGGCATATTCATCAACGGGTTGAACCCCTAATGTCGCAAAAACTTGAGGAAAGGTACTTTTCATCACGCGGCGATTTTCTAACACGTAGGAAATCCCCGAAGGACAGCGAAGATTATCTTCGAGTACATACCATTGTCCATCGCGATCGCGAACTAAATCTGTTCCCGTAATATGACACCAAATTCCTTGGGGGGGTTGCAACCCAATACAAGGTTTTAGAAAGCCTTGAGAAGACTCAATTAAATCTGATGGAATCACGCCATCTTTGATAATTTTTTGTTCACTGTAGATATCAGCAATGAACAAATTTAAGGCATGAATTCGCTGTTTCAGTCCTTTTTCTAACCATTCCCATTCGGACGCTGAAACAATTCTAGGGATAATATCGAAGGGAAAAACTCGCTCTGTGCCTTGATTATCTCCATAAACATTAAATGTAGCTCCGAGCTTAATCAAAGCGGTTTGAGCGGCTTGCTGTCGCATGGCTAATTCTCCGGGAGAAAGAGAATTAATACGCTCAATCAGCAGTTTTGCTTCGGGGCGAGGTTGCCCTTTCGCAATAAAAAGTTCATCGTAGAAGTCCCCGGGTTCGTAGGAATCAAATCGCACTGGCTTTTGTCCCTATTGCTTTCAAAACGAAGTGATTTGACTGTTGATAGTCAAACCGATTGATCAGTTTAGAAAATGTGTGTTTCAGCGAACATAATTTTGAGTATTTCTTAGGTTAGCCTTCAACAACACATCCTCAAGGTAGTTAATACTGTACCAGAACTTGTGTAACTTTGATATATTTTTTGCAGTTTCAAAACCAAAATTTACAAAAGCGACCTAAGCAATTACGAGGAAATTGATCGCTTTCAGTCTATCAATCCCCGATCACTAGCCCGGTATTGTAATATAGCAGTATGGGAGGTATGAAGTACAGTGCAAGCGTCCTCGCTTCCTGGCATCTATAGCAATGTTACTTGATTTGTAAGAAGTATATCAATTTAAGCCCCCAGATTTTGGGGTTTGGGGGCAATGTAGTTTACAACTCATGCTTGATTGCTATATATAGAATTCTCTACTTACGATAGAGGGTGTTTGAGTCAGGAGACTGTAACTAATGATACTAAAACCCCTAACGGGTTAACTCAAATGTGTTACATTAGTTAAAGTTCGCTCGGACAAACCGCTTGATAAAAGTCTAAGGAAAGTATTAAGAATTGACTGATTGATGTATGTCTATGTTTAAAGAAAAGGGAAGTGATTTAAACGATCAAGAAACTTATCCCTGTCCGGTGTGTCGCTGCGGTCATCTTTCTAACATGGCTTTAATGGATGCCTTTAGTTGTGATGTCTGTCGCCATATTTTTACCATTCATCCCGAAAGACAACTGCTGAAAATGGTTGATCGCGAACCTCCGATCACCTGGCGATGGAATGGTCAAAATTGGCGAGGAGAACATATTGGAAATCTAGAATTAAGTTGGTTTTATTGGCTAGCAGCTTTGGCAATTGTGATTTTTCCGCCGACATTAATTGGATTATCTGCTGTTTTGTTTCCTCCGATTTCCAGTGGATTTTGGGCTTTATTTCCGTTCATTTGGACAGCAATTGCCTTTTTGTCTCATCTATTTTTAGTGTTGTGGCTAATGGCAGAAGCCTATCAATTTCCTCTAATTCTCTATTTAAGAACTCGATGGCAACAGTTTAGATCATAAAATCAAATCTTCACCCAAATGGGTAAAATAAACCTCCTGAATTTGCAAATCGGGGTTCTGGGTTAACGTTTCTCGTAAACTGCCAAACAAAGCCAATTGTTCACAAGCAGAAAGGGAATTCAAAGTTCGACGAGAAGTAGTCGGAACTCGTAGATCAATTACCGCAATTTGATAGTCATGATCAACTTCCATTCGATAACCCAACGGTAACTCTAACTGTTGAATTTCTAACGTTTTCGCTACAGCCATTTCTAGCGCTTGATCAACGGGAACAGTCACTTGTTGAGAAATCAGACTCTCACATTGACTATCAACTCGATAAAGGGTTAAAGGCATCGTATTTGCAGGGGCGGTGGGTTCTTTCAAAACAGGAGAAGTTTCGAGGGGTTTTTCAGGGGGAGAATTTGAAGCTTGACTCGCTAAATTGACTGCGGGTTCAGAGGGTTGTAATGCTTCTGATGATACCGGAGACTCAGCTTGTAACTCTGTCGAAGTACAACTGCTTAAACTCAGCAGGATGAAGCTGGCGATCGCCAGGGTTAAAATCTTAGGGAAATGGTTCATCACAAATTCAGTCTCAGAAAACCTGTATTTGCAATTACGCATTCAACAGGACAAAATCAGAATTTTTAGAGAATTTAAAACACAAGATGCCAACTGTTGGTAAAATCAAGTGTTGGGTTGGCTGTCTAGATGTTCCGATAGAATCTCTGTACAGTTAATCGGTTTATTCTCATGGGTATGGATTTCTAAAAATGGCTACTGCAACTTGGACTCGTCGCCACATTCTGTCCCTGGCTGATTTTTCTCCGGCTGAATACAACGCCATTTTACAAACAGCTTTAAGTTTTCGACAAGTCTTAAATAGTCGTACTAAAAAAGTCCCTGCTTTGCAAGGTCAAGTAGTGGCTAATTTATTTTTTGAAGCTTCGACTCGAACCCGCAATAGTTTTGAACTCGCTGCTAAACGATTATCAGCCGATACGCTGAATTTTGCACCGGGAACTTCATCTTTATCGAAGGGAGAAACGATTTTAGATACGGCTAAAACCTATTTAGCAATGGGAACCGATATGATGGTAATTCGTCATCAACAAGCAGGAGTTCCCCAAGCGATCGCATCAGAAATGGATCGTTTAAATACAAAGGTTGCTGTTTTAAATGCGGGAGATGGTCAACACGAACACCCCTCACAAGCGTTATTAGATTTATTAACAATTTGTCTATTATTAGACCCCGATAACCCCAGAATAGAATTATTAGAAGGGAAGAAAATTGCCATTGTTGGCGATATTTTGCATTCCCGAGTTGCAAGATCAAATATTTGGAGTTTAACCGCTATTGATGCAGAATTACATTTAGTGAGTTCTCCGACATTATTACCCCAATATTTTCAATCTTTTGGGGAAGGAAGACCGGGTAAATTATTCTTACACTGGGAATTAGAACCCGCGTTAAAAGATGCTGATTTTGTAATGACATTGCGGCTACAACGGGAACGCATGACTGAACATTTATTACCCAGTTTGCGAGAATATCATCAATATTATGGCATTACTCGCGATCGCCTCAAACTCTGCAAACCTGATGTGAAAATATTACATCCAGGCCCGGTTAATCGGGGTGTAGAATTAAGTTCAGAGTTGATGGATGATCCGCAATTTAGTTTGATTTCCCAACAAGTTACAAGCGGTGTTGCGGTGCGGATGGCGTTGTTATATTTAATTGGAGGCGGAAAGCAAGAATAATGATATCCTCCCAAGTTATAATAAAGTAATCAAAGTCAAATTTATTTGCACGAATTGTCATGTTTGCCACCTCCCCAACTTATCATATTACCTGGGAAAAGTTGCCCGATGACTTTGTGCTTCCCGATGACCCTGTGGATAATATTAATCAACCCGCTTTGGCTGCGGCTTTAACCGAAAGTTTGCAGTTGGCAAAAAAACTCCCAGAAACGGCTCTTACTCCCACAAACTACGGTATTTGTGCCACGATTAATGGTAGAATTGTGGTCAAAGCTCCAGATTGGGCTTATATTCCTCGAATTACGGTTGAGCGCTCCGAAGTTGTTCGCAGTTATACCCCTCAATTACAGGGGGAAATTCCGGCGCTAGTGCTAGAGTTTTTATCGGATACGCCAGGGGGAGAATATTCAATTAAAGAAACCTATCCTCCGGGTAAATTTTACTTTTATGAACAAGTTTTAAAAGTGCCGAATTACGGTATTTTTGAGCCGGAAAATGGCGCGTTAGAATTGTATCGTTTTGGCGATAACGGACGGTATCAGCTTGAGTTTGCGAACGAACAAAATCGCTTTTGGATACCGGAAATGCAGCTTTTTTTGGGAGTGTGGGAAGGAAGCCGAGAAAACCGACAGGGTTATTGGTTGCGTTGGTGGGATGAACGGGGTAATTTATTATTGTGGGGAAGCGAACGAGTTGAACGATTAGCCGCTCAATTGCGTGCTGCGGGAATTGAACCGGAAGTCTAATAGAAGTGATTAAATTTAAACGAAAAACCCATGAACACGAATATTGAACTCAACGAACAATTGGTTAAAGAAGCCTTGGAATTAACTCAATTGACAACTGAAAAAGAAGTAATTGAGTTTGCTTTGCAAGAATTAATCCGCACCCGTAAAAAGCGGAAGAATTTACTGGATTTAAGCGGACAGATTGAATTTGCCACTGATAGGGAAAATACGACCGTTTCCAACAATATTTGTAACACATCAATCATCGGTAGAGGCGCTGCGTCCTTGCGTCCTACTCTATAGGTCTGTGTTCAGTATAAAGAAGACTAAAACAATTAGTACCGGGTTTTTATTGGCAATAACTGTTTACAGCAGAACCTATAGGTCGGTTAATTTTGCTATACTCCTTAATATGCCTAAAAAAGTTAGAGAATTGAAACAGATGTTGCAAAAGGCGGGATTTACGCTGTTACCTAAACGGGGAAAAGGTAGTCATTCCTACTGGATTCATCCTCTTTTATCAAATCCTATTGTCCTGTCAGGAAAAGATAGCAAAGATGCTAAACCTTATCAAGAAAAAGATGTAATAGCAGCACTAGAAGAAGTAAAACGGTTAGGGGATTAATTATGAAATATAGTATTTTAATTCAATGGTCAGAGGAAGATCAAGTCTATGTTGCAAGTTTACCTGAGTGGGGTAAATACGCTCGAACTCACGGGGAAACCTACGAAGAAGCACTTGAGAACGCTCAAGAAGTGTTAGAAGATTTAGTATATGCCTATCAACAAACTCAGAAACCCTTACCACAGCCGCAAACACTACAGTTAGCCTAAACGAAAAACCCATGAACACGAATATTGAACTCAACGAACAATTGGTTAAAGAAGCCTTGGAATTAACCCAATTTTCAACCGAAAAAGAAGTAATTGAGTTTGCTTTGCAAGAACTCATTCGCACCCGTAAAAAGCGTAAAAACTTATTAGATTTAAGCGGACAGATTGAATTTGCCACTGTTCGGGAAAATACTTCAACTCCAATTTTGCAACACATCAATCATCCGTAGGGGCGCAAGGCCTTGCGTCCTACCCCTCTGTCAGTCTAAAGGCTGGTCAGTTGTTCGTTAATTGGTTGCAATACAACGAATCAAAAATCTTTGCAACACATCAATCATCCGTAGGGGCGCAAGGCCTTGCGCCCCTACCCTTCAACTCCAACAAACGGTCTAAGTTTTCCTGAGTTTGTTTTGTATGAGGATGGTCAACACCGAGAACTGTTTCTCTAATACTTAAAGCTTCTAGATAGAGGGGTTCGGCTTGTTCGTATTTGCCTTGGGAATAGTAGAGTGATGCCAAATCGTTGAGACTATGTGCCACAGATGGATGCTGCTGTCCGAGTAACTGCCGTCTCATCTCCAATGCCTGTAGATAGAGGGGTTCGGCTTCTTCGTATTTGCCTTGGTGTTGGTAGAGTAATGCCAAATCGTTGAGACTATGTGCCACAGATGGATGCTGCTGTCCGAGTAACTGCCGTCTCATCTCCAATGCCTGTAGATAGAGGGGTTCGGCTTCTTCGTATTTGCCTTGGGATGAGTAGAGATATGCCAAATTGTTGAGGCTGGTTGCCACATAGGGATGCTGCTGTCCGAGTAACTGCCGATACATCTCCAATGCCTGTTGGGAGAGGGGTTCGGCTTGTTCGTATTTGCCTTGGGAATAGTAGAGACTTGCCAAATTGTTGAGGCTGGTTGCCACATCGGGATGCTGCTGTCCGAGTAACTGCCGTCTCATCTCCAAAGCTTGTTGGTAGAGGGGTTCGGCTTCTTCGTATTTGCCTTGGGATTTGTAGAGTGATGCCAAATTGTTGAGGCTGTTTGCCACAGAGGGATGCTGCTGTCCGAGTAACTGCCGTCTCATCTCCAATGCCTGTAGATAGAGGGGTTCGGCTTCTTCGTATTTGCCTTGGGAATAGTAGAGACCTGCCAAATTGTTGAGGCTATTTGCCACATCTGGATGCTGCTGTCCGAGTAACTGCCGATACATCTCCAATGCCTGTTGGTATAGGGGTTCGGCTTCTTCGTATTTGCCTTGGGATTTGTAGAGTGATGCCAAATTTTTGAGGCTGGTTGCCACATAGGGATGCTGCTGTCCGAGTAACTGCCGATACATCTCCAATGCCTGTTGGTAGAGGGGTTCGGCTTCTTCGTATTTGCCTTGGGAATAGTAGAGATTTGCCAAATTGTTGAGGCTGGTTGCGACATCTGGATGCTGTTGTCCCAAACGGTTTTGAGTAATATTAAGAAAGTTTTCATACCAAGGTTCAGCTTGACTATAAAATCCCTGACCTTCATAAAATCGACCCAAACCGATAAAAGGCTGAATTAAATCTTCATCTGTCAGGTAATTTGTAAGGTTTTCCGCCACTTCTTCGATATGGGGAATGGTCAGCGTCACCGCTAAAATATCATTGCGAGTAGGTGTCTTTGGAATCTCTTTGGCGACTGCTGCAATAGCCTGACAAATACTTCGTTTCCATTCATCAACTTGCGAAGGAAATTCTTCTAACTTGGTTTTCAGAAATTCTTGAATCAGGGGATGAAATTGATAGGTGTTTTCTTCGACTCGTTGTAACAGATTCAGTTTCACCAGTTTATCATCTCGCCAATCTTCTAAATCTTCTTCATCGATTTCGGGAAAGCAGGACTCAACCAGCGACCAAGGAATCGGCGCTAACGCCAATAAACTCAAGCCACAGGCTAATTCTTGTTCTTCGGGTTTGAGTTCTTTCCAGCTTAACTCAAAAGCCGCTTTTACCCCTCGTTTGGCGGTCATTTCTTGAGAGTCTTCTGGATTGAGTGAACGGTGTTCGAGTTTGAGTCTTTCTCGCATTTTAGCCAGAGATAAATCCGGCTTTCCATTTAGATAACGTCCGATTAACTCCAAGCCTAATGGTAAATAGCCTAAATCTGCACAAAGGGTTTTAGCGGTTTCTAATTCGGTTTCTATTCTGTCTCCAACCAACGAGGTTAATAACTCCAACGCTGCGGCTTCATCTAAAACGTTGAGTGCGAGTTCTTGAAAACCGATAAACCCTTGAATGCGAGTCGTGATTAATACTTTAAATCGGGGATTATTCGGCGGGAGATAGGGTTTAATCTGGTCATATTTGGCAACATCATCAAAAATAACCAGAACCTTTCCTTCTGGGGGTTGCCAGTTCCGCCAACAGTATTGAACTTGTGTTTCTAAATTACTATTATCGGGTGGGTTGAGGTTGAGATAGGCTTTCCCAAAGTTAACAATTTCGATCCCAACATTGGTATCGAGTGCGTTTAACCAACAAATCCCGCCTAAATAGGTTTTTTGTTGACAATGATAGATACTATATTGAAGGGCGAGTTCTGTTTTGCCAATTCCTCCCATTCCGGTGATTGAAGTAATCGCAATTCGTTCGGTTTGTTGGAGTTTTTCGTGTAAATTGGTGAGTTCGTTCTGTCGTCCAACAAACTTGACAACTCCACTATAGGGCAGATTTTCGGGAAAATTAATTGTATAATTATTGTTATCTTCTCTATCAGAAACAAGGATAATTTCTTCGGGGTTAATTTGTTCTCGGTGTATGAGTTCGGGAATCTTTTCTTCCGAGATTTGACTCGTCATTAATACAGCTTTTGCTTGTGTGAAAGCTTGTTGAACTGAACGTTTAGCAGCAATTGCACCGTAAAAAGTCGCCGCAAAATCAATAGCCGCTTGATCGTTAATGGCTGTATTCATGCCGATGACGCAATCAATAAATTCTGCGATCGCTTCCCCGATTGTTTTTGAATAACAAGCATTCCAGAGAACTACTTTAATATTATCTTTGCTAACCGTAGAAAATAATTCTTTAATTGCTTCTGTACTAACCGCTTGGGGTTGATCATATTTGTCGAGTAATATAATTTCACCTGTGTTGCTTCCGTGACCGCTAAAATGAACAATATGGGGTTTATATTCGTTCAAATTTTGGATCAGTTCATCGAAGCGTACCGCCCAAGCTTTTTCAAATTCAAGATAGTCTCGATTTTGAGAAGCCTGTATTTTATTCTTAATTTCTCTGATTTCTTTACCCAAATCTAAGGGCTGAGTTTGTTTGGGGTTCGAGGCGAGGAACAACACTTTGATCGGGTTCATATTAGCTCGACTTCCCGTTGGGTTGACTTTGTTCTCCATTTAGATAGCCGCGTCCGTCACGATTATACCACCTGTCATCATAGTATGAATCTTCTCCCCTCTCTTTGCAGGAGAGGGGTTGGGGGAGAGGTCAAACCAGGGTAATCTTTATAAATAATTTTTCTTCATTTAGTTCATCCCAGGGAACCCAACTCTAAACCCCTCGCCACATCCCCAACTTTAGATCAATTATAACCAATACTTATAATATCAGTGTTATTGTCAATTCATTAGTTTATCAATAAACTCATCTAATCTTTTAGGGTTGAATATTTAGACAAACCCGTGAATTTGTCTAAGTTATCAGTCGGATAAAAAATTTATGTTTACATTTCGTTGGGAAAAAACACATTACTTTGGGAGGATAGAGGTAAGGACTCTACCTCAAAAGCATTAAGCCATAAGCATGACTCTGTAAGGATTTTAGCTATTCTCGTTAATTCAGCGCGATCCCTTTGAGCAACACCTTGATTGCCGTATCCTCGTCCCCGGAGTCCCTCTGTCATCAAAAAAGTTTCTTTTCTACAATGTAATTAACAAAACTTCATGTATGATGGATGAAGTGAACGCAATAGGTATTTATTCTCACGGATCATGAGCAGTCAACTTCCCTGGCTAACCACGATTATCTTGTTGCCCCTCCTGGCATCCCTGGCTATTCCTATTCTCCCAGATAAAGAAGGTCGCACCATCCGTTGGTATGCACTCGGAGTGGGGTTATTAGACCTAGCCTTAATAGTATTCTGCTTCTGGACTCACTACAACTTAGACAATTCCGGCTTCCAACTCAGCGAAACCTACGCTTGGATACCGCAACTGGGACTCAACTGGTCCGTCGCCGTTGATGGCCTCTCAATGCCCCTCATCGCCCTCACAGGTTTCGTCAACACCCTAGCAATACTCGCGTCGTGGAATGTTACCAAAAAGCCACGACTTTTTTATAGCTTAATGTTGGTGTTGTACAGCGCCCAACTCGGAGTTTTTGCCGCACAGGACTTGCTTTTATTCTTCCTGATGTGGGAATTGGAATTAGTACCCGTATATTTATTAATCTCTATTTGGGGCGGACAAAAACGCCTTTACGCTGCAACTAAATTCATCCTTTACACTGCACTCGGTTCTGTTTTCATTCTCGCTGCCGCTTTTGCAATGGCGTTTTATGGCGGTAATGTCACCTTCGACATGACCGAACTTTCCCACAAAAATTATCCCATTTTCCTAGAACTTTTACTCTACGCAGGGTTCATCATTGCTTATGGTGTAAAACTCCCAATTTTCCCGCTTCATACTTGGCTACCTGATGCCCACAGCGAAGCTTCTGCACCTGTTTCGATGATTTTGGCTGGTGTTTTATTAAAGATGGGAGGTTATGGGTTAATTCGGATGAACATTGAAATGTTGCCGAATGCTCACCTGTATTTTGCACCTGTCCTGGCTATTTTAGGAGTCGTTAATATTGTTTACGGTGGGTTAAGTGCCTTCGCCCAAACTAACTTAAAACGACGTCTGGCTTATTCCTCAATTTCTCACATGGGTTTTGTTCTCATCGGTATCGCTTCCTTAACTGAGTTGGGATTAAATGGTGCCGTACTTCAGATGATTTCTCATGGTTTAATTGCGGCAATGTTGTTCTTCCTCACAGGTGTTACCTACGAACGGACTCATACCTTGATGATGGAAAAATTGGGGGGTATTGCTGAGTCAATGCCGAAAGTATTTGCACTGTTTACCGCAGGCGCAATGGCATCCTTAGCATTACCGGGAATGAGCGGTTTTGCGGGTGAGTTGAGCGTCTTTTTAGGAATTACCACCAGCAATGTTTATAACTCTAACTTTAAGGTGGTTGTTATCGGTTTAGCCGCAGTTGGCTTGATTTTAACTCCGATTTATTTACTCAACCTATTGCGTCAAGTCTTCTACGGACAAAATAGCTTTGGTTTGATTATTGACGATTATCAGGGAGATGCTAAACCTCGGGAAGTTGCGATCGCGGTTTGTTTACTGCTTCCGATTATCGGAATTGGAGTTTATCCGAAGTTAGCTACTCGTACCTATGATGTGAAAACCGTTGAAGTGGCTTCTCAAGTTCGTGAGAGCTTCCAGATTTTTGCTCAACAACAACGGGGTTCTGTGTTGTATTCTGGCGGTTATGTTGCACCTAAGATTCCTGAACCGACACAACAAGCGTTGTTTTCTAGCCTTGATGTAAATACCTAAGTTCCACACAATAATAAAAGCAACAAGAAGTTAAATAGAAGGGTGGGTTTGAGCAACTCACCCTTTACTATGGAAACACAAAGATACAAAGACACAAAGAGAGAAAATCTAGTGATCAAGTGACTGGTACTGATAGGAAGTTGCGTTCTATCATGTTAAAGGACGATATTGAAATTCTATTTCATCCGACAGAATGAGCGTGTTATAGTTTCGTAAGAAATCCTGCCCTAGCCGAGGATAGCTGAAGCTATTGTCTGCTATTGCGACCTGCAAACAAATGGCGATCGCCTTGCCAACAGAAATAGATTCAACCCAGCCTGCTGGTGCTTGGATCAGTGAGCCATTAATACTGCGGAATCTGATTAACCCGACCGGCTTAATTCCCAGACTTTGGGCAATTCTTTGAGTAATAACTGTAATTGATGCTCCCGTATCTAGTACGACATCAAAGCGTTGTTGATTGTTGAAGTTTGCCTCGATCACTGGGGATTTCCAGGCATAATGTTTGATCGGCACCCGAACAATCTGCTTCTGGGCTGCGATGCTTGCTTCTTTGTGGCGCTTGAGCGTTTCTTGGAGGGATTTCAACTGAGTAACTATTCGCTGGTGCGCTGCCCAATTTCCATCATTAAAATACAACTCTGCCGCTCGTTTATAGTCGGCTTTAGCCCCCTCAAATTCGCTGATTGCTTGTTGGACTTCAGCACGGGCTGCGAGGATTTCTGGGTGTTCACAGTCAATACCCAGGGCGTTAGAGTAGTCTTTGAAAGCGTTTTCCCAGTCTCCAAGCTGGCGGTAACAATTCCCCCGTTGCTGGAAGAGGTTGGCATTATTTGACTCTTGAGCAATCAGGTTAGTAAAGTCAGTAATTGCCCCGTCAATATCTCCTAACGAAAGGCGGATAATTCCCCTCTGTATGCGGATTTCCCGGTTTTCGGGCTGTACTTTGAGCGCACGGGCTATATTTTCAACGGCAGCTTGAGTATTGCCCAACTTGGCTTGGACAATGGCTCGTTGACAAAGGGCTTCCGCACAATTGGGTTCAATATCTAACAACCAATCTAGATCAGCCAGCGCTTCGGAAAAATTGCCCTGTTCAGTTTTTACAGTGGCTTGCTGAATAAAATCTTGGGGGGCGGTGAAGGTAACGGATTGTGCTTTTGGTGCAGTGGCTTGCTCAATCACAAACAAAGATTCAATTTGTTGAAGACAGGATTGGGCTGCTGACTTGTCTTGTTGTTCAATATAGCAGCGAACAGCCTGTTTGTATGCTGTAATTGCCTGTTCAGTATTTCCCACTTGTCGATAGGCTTTACCCAAAAGCTGGTAGGCTGCTGCAAATCTGGGCGCTAATCGTGTTGCTTGCTGGGCATCTATGATCGCGGCGGGGGCTGCATCCATCATCAAATAGATCAAACCTCGCTTCAGAAATGCTTCGATTGTGGGTTGGAGACGAAGTACCTCAGTATAATCAGCGAGTGCGCCCTGTAAATCCCCCAGTTTGACTCGTAGCTTCCCCCTTTGATAAAGAGCATCAGCAAACTCAGGATGCTCATTGAGAGCTTGATCCAGGCTCTGCAATGCTCCTGCTAGATCTCCTGCTTGAAGCTGTTCTAGTGCCTGGTGATACAGACTAGATGTCATAACTTTCCCCTTAACACTTCTATTAAGACTCATCTGGCTTCCGAAAATTTATGATAGTTTTCAGTTGAGGATAGGTGGGGGGTTGACAACCGTTAACCGGATGAAATAATAGTTAAAATCAAGACGGAAGAGCATCTTTCATCTCTCCCGTCTGATGTTTTAAACGCTAACTGCTAAAAATTTAGAGTTTAGTGTCCGATACCAATATATTGGAATCCAGCTTTTTCTAACTGTTGGCGATCCAAGTAGTTCCGTCCATCAATCAATACAGCCGAGTGCATTAACTTCGCCATCTTACTGTAGTCGAGTTTCTGAAACTGTTCCCATTCAGTAATCACAACTAACGCATCGCAACCATCGGCTAACAGTTCGGGATCAGTTTCAACAATCACATTGGATAAACCATGACGCATTCCGGTTTGAGAGATAATCGGATCGTAAGCTTTAACTTTGGCTCCCAAACGGTTCAGTTGTTCAATAATATTTAAAGCGGGAGCATCTCGCAAATCATCGGTATCCGGTTTGAATGTTAAGCCTAACAATCCGATGGTTTTACCTTTGAGAATTTTCAGCATTTGTTGTAACTTTTCAACCGCCATTAACCGTTGACGATTGTTCACTTCAACAGCCGCTTTTAACAACTGCGCTTCATAATTGTAGTCATCGGCGGTATGAATTAAGGCTGAAACATCCTTCGGGAAACAAGAACCCCCCCAACCAATTCCTGCTTGTAAGAACTTACTCCCAATTCGTGAGTCTAAGCCAATACCAACTGCAACCTGTTTAACATCTGCTCCGACGCGATCGCAAATATTGGCAATTTCATTAATAAAGCTAATTTTAGTTGCTAAGAAAGAATTCGCCGCATATTTCACCATCTCGGCTGAACTGAGATCCGTCATCACAACTGGAACCGCAGGTAAAGTCGGATCTTCAGCACACTTACGCTCTATAATCGGTGTATAAAGCTCTTGCATCATCTCCAATGCTTTTTGGCTATTGCTCCCCAAAACAATCCGATCAGGGTTAAACGTGTCATAAATTGCTGAACCTTCTCGCAAAAATTCGGGGTTACTCACCACATCAAATTCAACTTCTACTGTTCCGCTTCCTCCCTGTTGCTTTTGTTGTTCAGCAACTCCATCGAGAACAATCATCCGCACCCAGTCACCCGAACCAATCGGTACCGTTGACTTATTCACAACCACTTTGTAACCTGTGCTTAAGTGAGAACCAATTCCACGAGCTACAGCTTCGACATAGCGAGTATCACTTTCACCTGTTGGTAAAGCCGGAGTTCCAACCGCAATAAATAATATATCCCCGTGACTCACCCCTTCGGCTAAATCCGAAGTAAAGGACAAGCGTCCTTCCTCCATATTTTTCTTCATTAATTCTGATAAACCCGGTTCATAAATCGGTGACTGTCCGGATCTCATCAATTTGACTTTTTCTTCGTTATTATCTACGCAGAGTACATCGTGGCCAGTATGAGCGAGGCACACTCCAGTTACTAAGCCAACATATCCAGTACCAATCACACAAACTCGCATAATAATGATATCCTCATTCTATGAACGAAACAAAAAAGCAATATCGTTTTAGATGACCTGGGTTTCTGATCATCTTACTGGGATTCAAATGGTATCGCTGCCTGATGAATCCTATTTCTATTCTATTGTTGTTTAGACTTTTCCTCGAAAATTCGTTGGCGGAAGTCCTCAATCGTCAAGTTTAAGCCGTCTTCTAGTCCAATAGTCGGTTCCCAATTCAAGTAAGTTTTGGCTTTGGTGATGTCCGGTTGTCTTTGTCTGGGGTCGTCTTGAGGAAGCGGTTTAAATTGAATTTCCGCATCAGGATTAATCATGTGCTGAATTTTTTGTGCTAATTCCAGGATGGTATATTCATCGGGATTTCCCATATTCACAGGGCCAATATAATCCCCATTCATCAAACGCATCAACCCTTCTACCAAGTCAGACACATAGCAAAAGCTGCGAGTTTGAGAACCATCGCCGTAGACCGTTAACGGAATTCCTTGCAAAGCTTGTACCACAAAGTTACTCACGACTCGACCATCATGTTCTAACATTCGAGGTCCATAGGTATTAAAAATCCGAGCGACTCGAATATCGACCCCATTTTGGCGGTGATAGTCAAAGGCTAAGGTTTCAGCAACTCGTTTACCTTCATCGTAACAACTGCGAATCCCAATCGGATTGACATTTCCCCGATAGTCTTCTGTTTGAGGATGTACATCGGGATCGCCATACACTTCGGAAGTTGAAGCCAGCAAAAACCGTGCTTTTACCCGTTTGGCTAACCCCAGCATATTTAGGGTTCCCAGTACATTGGTTTTAATGGTTTTGACGGGGTTGTACTGATAATGAACCGGAGATGCCGGACAAGCCAAATGGTAGATTTGATCGGCTTCTATCCGAATCGGTTCTGTGATATCATGGCGTATCAATTCAAAGTAAGGATTTCCCAGCCATTTAATTAGGTTTCGTTTCGTACCTGTAAAGAAATTATCCAGGCATACAACCTCATGTCCCTGTTGCATCAGGCGATCAATGAGGTGTGAACCGATGAAACCTGCTCCGCCTGTTATTAAAATTCTCATTGCTGCAAGTACCACGCCAACGTAGAGGTTAATTCCATAGTACAAAACTCTGGCTTGAAATCCAAATCAACAGAAGTTGAGCTTTGGGGTTTACTGTATTAACTTGATGCAACGCTAAATTCCCTGACAAAATTTCAGCCCAACTGAGTCAAACTTTCAAAGGGCAAATTGAACAATCCAACCAAATCCATCGCATCACATTTCTATGTCATTGTCAATGGGAACAAACGATTATTTGATTGTTGCGTTCCAACTCGTTTTTCCCGCAAATTTCGCGATTTTTTTTCCTAGACCCTCTTGACTTTTTCGGGCTGCTCCGGGTATTATTATTTTATAATGGGATGGTCGCGAAAAAAATATTTTTATCAATACCCGATTATAAAATACACTATTAATAATTTATCAGTATCCCCGACCCCTTGTCAACCCCAAACCGATGCGAATCTGAACTCAAATTTTGAAAAAAAATGCGACAACAACAAGCAACAGGAGTTAGGGTTTAGGCCAGGGCCGTTTCGTTCTAAGTTAAAAATTGCCGGGGTTCCGGGGGCGGTGGGGAGAAGACTTTCCATCTCCCTACCTCCCTACCTCCCCACTCAGACAGGCTCAATCAAAAATGATCATGTGGGAGTACATCACGATTCTTGATTTAATCGCAATACCGCCATAAACGCTTCTTGGGGAACATCAACTGATCCTAGAGACTTCATGCGTTTTTTCCCTTTTGCTTGTTTGGCGAGTAATTTCTTCTTGCGACTGATATCTCCCCCGTAACACTTGGCTAACACATCTTTTCGCAACGCCGGAATATGTTCACTCGCAATCACTTTAGACCCAATCGCGGCTTGCAGAGGCACCTTAAACTGATGACGAGGAATCAACTCTTTCAACTTCTCGACCATTCCTCGACCGACATTATAAGCCTTATCTCGGTGAACAATCATCGAAAGGGAATCGACCGGATCACCATTGATCAACAGATCCAACTTGACTAAAGGATTCACCCGATAGCCAATCAAATGATACTCCATACTCGCATAGCCCCGAGTCCGAGACTTCATCTGATCAAAGAAATCCGTCACCACTTCCGCCAGGGGAACTTCATAGACTAGGGTTGTCCGTCCCTGGGTCAAATATTTCATGTCTTTGAAATCACCCCGACGAGTTTGACCCAAATCCATCAATGTTCCCACATATTCTTCGGGGGTAATCATTTCTACCCGCACATAGGGTTCTTCGATCTTTTCTCGCTGATTGGGTTCGGGTAAATTGCTGGGGTTATCTATCATTAACACTTCCCCTTTTAAGGTCGTTACTTGATAAACAACGGAGGGAGAAGTCACAATTAAATCAAGATCATATTCCCGTTCTAAACGTTCCTGCACGATTTCCATATGCAGTAAACCTAAAAACCCGCAGCGAAACCCAAATCCCATCGCCGTTGAGGTTTCCGGTTCATAAGAAAGAGCTGAATCATTCAACTTTAGTTTATCAAGGGCTTCGCGAAGCTCAGGAAATTGATCGGAATCTGTCGGAAACAAGCCACAAAATACCATCGGATTTGCTTCTTTGTAACCGGGTAAGGGTGATTCTGCGGCATCCTTGGCTAATGTAATTGTATCTCCAACTCGGGCATCTTCAACGGCTTTAATTGCTGCGGCTAAATAACCCACTTCTCCGGCGTGAAGTTCATCAACGGGTTTTTGAGTCGGAGACAAAACGCCTATTTCATCAATTTCGTATTCTTTTTGGGAAGCCATTAAACGGATGCGATCGCCTTTTTTCAGACGACCATCCATGACTCTAAAATAAACAATTACACCTCGATAACTATCGTAGTAGCTATCAAAAATTAACGCCCGTAACTTTTGGGAAACGGTATCTTGAGGAGCTGGAATTAATTGAACAATTGACTCTAAGATTTCATTAATGCCAATTCCTTCTTTAGCCGAGGCTAAAATCGCGCCTGAGCAGTCTAAACCGATAATTTCTTCGATTTCTCCCTTGACTCGTTCAGGTTCGGCTCCGGGTAAATCTATTTTATTTAATACCGGGATAATCTCTAGGTTATTTTCGAGCGCGAGATAAACATTTGCCAAGGTTTGAGCTTCTACCCCCTGAGAAGCATCTACGACGAGTAACGCGCCTTCACAAGCGGCGAGACTTCGCGACACTTCATAGGAAAAATCCACATGACCCGGAGTATCAATCAGATTCAGCACATAATGATTGCCATCTTTTGCCGTATAATCCATACGAGCCGCTTGCAACTTGATGGTAATGCCGCGCTCTCGTTCCAAATCCATCGAATCGAGGAACTGCTCTTTCATCTCCCGTTGAGCCACTGTACCTGTCTCTTGTAACAGGCGATCGGCTAAGGTTGACTTTCCGTGATCAATGTGAGCAATAATTGAAAAGTTGCGAATCCGAGAAACAGGAACGTTTGTCATAGGGAGATTTCCACAGGGAGAGCTTGTGTTCGAGATGGCATCAGGAGGGTTACGACTTACTTAACGTATTTTAACAAAACCAGGCTGGTCTGAATGTGAGGCTTTTATACTTTTTTCTCAATTTTTGGGGGCGACTCAACTGCCAACTCAAATCAAAACGACAGTTCATGTAAACACTTTTGCTCTAACGAAGGTCGGGTCAGCTTCCACTCCAGTCGCTAGGATTGCTTTTCTAACTCGGCTTTCATGCGTTCTAGTGTTGTGTTCATCTGAACGAACATTTGATCGGGTGTAATTCCAAATTGACCCAGTTGAGTTTTCAACTGTTCCATTGTCATCTGAGCCATAAAATCTTCAGATAGTTCAAACCGCTTCATAAAGATGCGGTAACGATCCATGATCGACTCCATCTGTTGGATAAAGATTTTTTTCCCTTCGCGATCAAACTTGCCGTAATCACCGCCGAGTTTAATTAAAGCCTGATAATCTTCAAATAACTGCTTGGCTTCTTGCTGAACGATCTCTGAATCAAAAAATCCCATAGCTGCCCTTTCTTCAACCTAACTGCAACCATTTACACTCAGGAAATTCCCAAGTTTTTATTGATATTATTCTAACAGTCAAGATGAACAGTCCTCACTCCGTTTTTAGTCGCAATTTCCGTACTTAGCAGAGTCGGGGGAACAAGGGTGACTCCCAACGATCCCATTTTTTGGGGGAACAATCTCCCCCCCTGAAATCCCCTAGACTTGTCCCCAGCGTTCAAACGGCCAGAAGCGAAAAGCTGCATGGCCAATGATATTTTCTTGGGGGAGAAAGCCCCAAATATGAGAATCATTGCTGTCGTTGCGGTTATCACCCATGACAAAGTAATGATCGGCCGGAACCTTCCCAGGTCCCCAGTTGTAAGCTGGCGGTTCAGCAATGTAGTCTTCTTTGAGCGGTTGGTTATCTACATAAACAATGCCATTGCGTACCGCCACCGTTTGACCGGCTTGGGCGATAATCCGTTTAATAAAGGCTTGCTGAATTGAATAGCCCTGCACTTGTAACTGTTTAGGAGGGCTAAACACTACGATCTCTCCGACTTTTGGGGGATGGAGGTGATAAGAAACCTTTTCAACCACCAAGCGATCGCCGATTTCCAGAGTGGGAATCATTGAATCGGAGGGAATGTAGCGCGGTTCGGCGACAAACATTCGGATCAACACAGACAATACCAGAGCGATCGCCAAAATCAAAAGATTTTCCCGATGTTCACTCCAAAGCTTGAGCAATCGGGTTTGTGAGGTCTCGGTTTGAGTTTTCGGCGGCGGTGAGGGCATTTCCATCTAGTGAAACCAACGAATTTAAGTGAAATTTATCAAATTTGAGTTGGATTTTCCGAGGTCAGAGCTACATATTTTTCAGGGGTTGACTCTCAATGATGAAAGCGTATTCCCAAAAAGATATCGTAAATAAAACCCCGAAAATCTTTTCCTTGTAACAACCCTAAGGTTTGAGGTGAACCTTTAGCATCTAATAAGGGTTTCATTTTCTCATAGGCGGGTTTGTATTGATACCAAGGAATCGACGGCCACAGATGATGAATCAGATGATAATTCTGACCGAGAATTAAGATATTCAGGATAGCGCTGGGGTAAACTCTAGCGTTTTTCCAGCGATTTCGCTCTTGAAAGGGGCGATGAGGCAGGTAATCAAAAAATAACCCCAAAGCCAAGCCCACAACCAGCGCAGGTGAAAACCAATAGTTGAGGATATATGGGGTAAAGCCATAATGTATCGAACAGCCGACGATGCTAAAGACGACTAACCGACTCAAAAACCATTCCAAAAGCTCATATTTTCGCCAAAGTTGCCGTTTAAAGAAAAATACCTCATGGTAAAAGAAACGAGCTGCAATCAACCATAAAGGCCCGCCTGTGGAAACAAAATGATCCGGGTCGTTGTCTGGATCATTAACATGAGCATGGTGCTGTATGTGAACCCGTGTAAACACTGGAAAGGCAAAACCGAGCATGAGCGCACTGCCATGTCCCAGAATGGCATTCACAATCCGATTTCGATGCGCTGAATTATGAGAAGCATCGTGAATCACTGTTCCTGCTAAGTGCAGAGCCAGCACGTTAATGAAAAAACAACACCAACCTACCCAATTCCAACACCAATATCCGATCGCCGATGTTGTTACTAAAGCTACTGCAACTAGGAACATCAGTAGCG
Organism: Limnoraphis robusta BA-68 BA1; assembly: GCF_034932365.1. NCBI lineage: Bacteria > Bacillati > Cyanobacteriota > Cyanophyceae > Oscillatoriales > Sirenicapillariaceae > Limnoraphis > Limnoraphis robusta. Next base: position 53,336 of record NZ_JAYGHR010000072.1, read on the forward strand.
TTAAATTGAAGCCCCCCTCCGGGAGAAGAAACTCCTTGGGAGCCGTCAGTGCCTTCCCGGCCTCCGACATTACTGTTCGTACTCCTTATTCTGTCACACCACTGTATTTTATGAGACTCTGCCGCAAACTGTAAAGTTTCGTGACAAAAATGAATCTCAGTTTAACAAGTTGAAAACCAACTTTAAATTTACCCGAAGAAGGAGAAAAATTCCATGTCCTCTCGTTTAAAGTCTCGTTCTCACCTCAGCTCCAATCTACACCGAATTCTCAGTTTATCGGTGAGTGTTTTCATTTTATTGGGTTTTGGCTCTGCCCAAGCTAGACCCAACTGGACAGGAGGGGGTCGTACTCCTGGATGGTTTCCTCAACAAAACGATGATAGTCGGGACATCCGAGTTCCAACACCGGAAACCAGCGAAACTCAAACTGAACCCCGTCAAACCCAAGGTTCACCGCTTCCCGACTCGCCCAGCAATACTCCGATCCCTGTGGAGGAAATTCAAACCGAAACGGCGACTGAACCTCGGTTTAGATGTGAAATCATTGGGGGTGAATATACTGTCATGTATTATCCGGTTAGTCAAGACAATCAAGGCTTTGCTTGGGCGGTTCCGGGTGAAATGGGAGGGGGTTGGACTCCTGATCGTCGCTGTAACGAAATCAGTAGCCGTTTAGAGTCCTATCGACCCGATGGACTGTATGAATTGCTAACTGGAGTAGAAAACGGCTATAACGTGATTTGTGCGACAACCGAAGATATCCCCAGTTGTCGAATTGTCTTAACTATACCGACTGGAGAAAACCCCCAACAAGTCCGCGATCGGATTTTCCAAAACCTCGTCGTCGCTGATAGCGGTACTGCAACCCAAGGCGTTTATACTCTCACCGACGAAAGCAGCACGGGTGATATTATTAGGGGTATCTTCCGAGGCGGTACGGGTGGCAACTCTACTCAACAAAATCGCTCCCAAGGGATTAACCTCAAACCCTTCCTCGCCCCCGAAGATGGTGGAACAGGTGCAAAGTTACAGTGAACAGGCAACAGGTAAGCAGGTTCGCTGGTGACAAGGAAAAGAACTAATCTCGGTAAAGCTGGGTTTAGAGAAGTCATAGCGGTTTTCAATTTTTAGAGGCACAAGTTCGATTAAAAACCCGGTTTCTCAATAGAAAGCGGGTTTTTGGGAGTACCCGATCGCGATCGCACACCGCTATATTTGTGGGAAGATATACATTTTGATGGAACTCGCCCCTACCAAACTGATAACTGATAACTGTAAAGATGCACCGAACTAAAATTGTCGCCACCATTGGCCCTGCAACCGCCCAGCCTGAAGTTTTACGCGCCTTAATAGAAGCAGGTGCAACAACTCTGCGACTCAACTTTTCTCACGGTACTCACGAAGATCATCAACGCAGTATTCGGATGATTCGGCAAATCTCCTTTGAACTGAATCAACCCGTTGGCATTCTACAAGATCTCCAAGGCCCGAAAATTCGTTTAGGTAAATTTGAAAACGGTTCCATTGTCCTCAAACGAGACGATCCCTTCATTCTGACGCCACGTCTGTTACCGGGAACCCAAGAAATCTCCTCTGTCACCTACGAACCCCTGGCCGATGAAGTTCCAGAAGGTGCAAACATTTTGCTCGATGATGGCAAAGTGGAAATGATTGTGGAAAAAGTTGACTCTTTGACGAAAGAACTGCATTGTCGGGTCGTTGTAGGAGGGCCGCTTTCCAACAGCAAAGGGGTTAATTTTCCGGGGGTGTATTTGTCGATTAAAGCCTTAACGGACAAGGATCGTAAGGATTTGATGTTCGGCCTCGATCAAGGGGTGGATTGGGTCGCGCTTTCTTTTGTGAGAAATCCTCAAGATGTTTTGGAAATCAAAGAACTGATCGCCAGTGCAGGCAAAAATGTTCCTGTAATCGCCAAAATTGAGAAACACGAGGCAATCGAACAGATGGAAGAAATCCTCACCCTCTGTAACGGTGTAATGGTCGCTCGGGGAGATTTAGGGGTGGAACTTCCGGCTGAAGATGTCCCCATTTTACAAAAGCGGTTGATTGTCACGGCGAACCGCATGGGAATTCCCGTGATTACGGCGACTCAAATGTTAGACAGTATGGTGGGCAATCCTCGACCGACTCGGGCTGAGATTTCTGATGTGGCGAATGCGATTTTAGATGGTACCGATGCGGTGATGTTGTCTAACGAAACGGCTGTGGGTAAATACCCGGTCGAAGCAGTCGCAACGATGGCTCGAATTGCGACTCGCATTGAAAAAGAAGGGATTACCCGTAATATTTCTACGGTGGCTGATACGGGGCGATCTGTTCCCAATGCGATTTCGGCGGCGGTGGCTCAAATTGCTCAACAAGTGGATGCGGCCGCGATTATGACTTTAACGAAAACCGGAGCAACGGCTCGGAATGTTTCAAAGTTTCGCCCTGCTACCCCGATTTTAGCCGTGACGCCTCATGTGGAAGTGGCGAGACAGTTGAGTTTGGTTTGGGGGGTAAAGCCTTTATTGGTCTTAGATTTGTCTTCTACGGATCAAACGTTTCAGTCGGCGGTGAATGTCGCCCGAGAAAATCATTTACTGTCTGATGGGGATTTGGTGGTGACGACGGCGGGAACTCTGCAAGGGGTTCCGGGTTCGACGGATTTGGTGAAAGTGGAAGTGGTCAACGCTTTGTTAGGGAAAGGAACGGCTGTTGGTCAGGGTTCGGTTACAGGACGGGCGAGAGTGGCAAAAGATGCTTTGCAGTTAGGTGATTTTAGTTCGGGTGATATTTTGGTTGTTCCTCAAACCAGCGCTGAGTTTTTAGAGGTGATTCGTAAAGCTTCTGGAATTGTCACGGAAGTGGATAGTTTGACTTCTCATGCGGCGGTGATTGGTTTGCGTTTGGGAATTCCGGTGATTGTTGGGGTGAAAAATGCGACTCAGGTTATTCGCAATGGCACTATTTTAACTTTGGATATGCAACGGGGTTCGGTGTATTCGGGGGCGACGGGAGGATCAATCAGTTAACTGTTATCAGTTTTTTCAGTGATCAGTTCTACAGTAACCAGCGCAAACTTGCGACCCGGCGGAATAGTCGGTAGCAAAGTTTGTAAGAGAGTGACCAGTTTAGGGGCAATTCATGAATTGCCCTTACAACACTGAATAGCAGAAGTCAGGAGACACCGAGACAGAATTGAAACCTTAGTCAGGAGACACCGAGACACCGAGACACCGAGACAGAATTGAAACTTTTATCATAAAAGGATTTGACAGAAAAACACTGTCCTAATCAAAGGCTTCGACTGCTATAACTGATAACTGGTGACTGTATTGACTCATCTTTTTCACATTTTAAGTAATTTTTATCTCAAAAACTGTCTTTGATTTGTACAAAATTAGTGACTCAATATAACTTTAACAAAAGCTTTTCGTATCTTTATATAAAATCAACAGATGTTAGATGCTGTAAGTCTTGCAGGTTGAGCATACAAGTTGGCTCGAAATTAAAAACAGTATAAATATATACAAAATATTGGGTGTAGATTTATAAACATAAAAAATCCTTAACCTAATTTAAATCAATCTAACTTATGATATACATAAAACTTAAGTGTTAGATTTATAGGATAATCAACTTTCATCCAATTGAAATAGTCTTTTTTGAATTTCCTCTGGATTAATCAGACTCAATCTAGTGTATTGATCCACTTTTAAACGTTAATTTTGGTTGTAAAATTTCTCAATTTTTAAGAGAAGATCGTCGGCAAAATCTAGGGTTTATTGTAAATTTTTAAGGCGGATTAAGTCGGAGATTTTGACCCCAGATAAAAAAAACCGGAGAAAAAAGTCCACTAATTTTATGGGTTTTCAGTTGCAGCATCTTCAAAAAACTTGGCTAAAGTCCCCTTGGTTATCGGTGTTGGTGGGGTTAAACTTTAGCATTGTTGCAATGGTTCTGGGGCGACAAGTTATGATGCGTGAGCGCAGTCAATTTCTGGAGTTGATACAATCGGAGTCACAGGCAATCGAAGTGGCTTTAAAAAGTCGCTTAGGAGATAAAATATTAACCCTCGAACACATGGGGGAGCGTTTAATATTATGGAGTGAGCAAGTCCCTAATCTGTGGCAAACTGACTCCAAAAGCTATTTAAAATCTTTTCCTTATCTGTTGGCTTTAGCACGTGTTGATCCCGACTTTCAGGTGATCTCGGTAATTCCGACTCTCAAAACAGATAACGTTACTCGCTTGAATGACCAGATCAAACTCCAGCAACAACGGGTAATCACTCAGTCTAAAATTTTTGCTGAAACTCAAATTAGCGATCGGGTTGAACTGAACTATTTTAATCAAACTTTGAAGGTCGGATTGCTGGTTTATGTTCCTTTATTTAAAGACCAAATATTTCAAGGCTGGTTAGTGGCAGTCATTGATGTTGATTGTTTATTTAATAAGCTACTGACAGAACTTGCTAAAATCCCAAATTATCACATTGTTCTGGTTGAAGATGGAAATAAAATTTATAACACAAATCCGCCCAAAGAGACTGGGAAAATCTCACCGCAGCAAATCGCCTATACGCAAATACTCCCAGTAGAAGTAGCAGGGGCTTCTTGGAAGCTCGAGATCATCCCTAGCTCAAAAATACTCAGAGAACATTATTCTTACCTTTCTACGGCGATTTTTTGGGGGGGGATACCCATCTCAGGGTTGTTGGGGTTTATGGTGTATTTGCTGCAAGGTAGAACCCGACAACTGAATGATATCCAACAACTTAACCGATCACTAACGACTTTAAGCGAATGCAACCAAGCCCTAGTCCGAGCCAAAACTGAACAAGAACTCTTGAGTGAAATTTGTCAGATTTTGATTAAAATTGGCGGCTTTCAACAAGTCCGAGTCGGATTTGTTCAACCGGATGATGAAAGGATCAATTGGGTGGCTTATAGCCGTGCTGAGGGGTCATCAAATCTGGCTTGTTGTCAAGCGGTATTTAATAACAGAGATAGTTCGATCACAACGGTTCTGCAAACGGGAATGTATAACGTTGTTTGCTGTTTGATAGACTCACTTCAGCAAAAGGTTATTTATAGAGCAAACTTTCCTCTAATTAGAAGAAAAGAAAAGAATATTGAAGACTTGAGTGATTCATCGCTTATTTTCTCTGAAGTTTTTGGGGTGTTGGTACTCGAATCGACTGAAAAAGAAGCCTTTGAAAAGTCAAAAATTTCCTTACTCCAAGAACTCGCTGATGACCTAACCTATGGAATTACAAGTCTACAAACCCGCCAAGCTAGACGAGAAAGCGAGGAAAAATTTAGGCAAATTGCTGAAAATGTAGAGGATGTTTTTTTTGTGCATTCACTGAATCCGCCCCAAATGCTTTATATTAACCCCGCATACGAAAAGATTTGGGGGCGTAGTTGTCAAGAAATCTACCAAAGATATGATGCTTGGTTTGATGATATCCATCCAGATGACCAAAAACTGATTTTAGAAAAATTCACTGCTTTTATGAATTCGGGTGAATTTGCAGGAGAATATCGCATCATTCGACCCGATGGAGAAGTTCGTTGGATTTTGTCAAAAACGTTTCCGCTTTCTAGCCAAGACGGAGAAGTTTATCGTACTGTTGGTATTGCTCAAGATATCACGGCTCACAAACAAGCAGAAGAACAATTAAGCAAGCTTTCTGAACGCTTGCAATTAGCGCTCAAATCTGGAGAAATTGGCATTTGGGAATGGGATATTGTCAACAATATCTTAACTTGGGATCAACGGATGTATCAACTATATGGGGTTGATATCTCAAACTTTAGTGGTGTTGTTCAAGCCTGGAAACAGATTTTACATCCGGATGATAGAGGGGAGTTAGAGTTGTTGAATCAACAGGTTTTGAAAGGAGAAAAGGATTATGATACAGAATTTAGAGTTGTTCATCCGGATGGTTCAATTCGCTATATAAAAGCTGATGCTCTCATTCAACGCAATCAAACAGGTGAACCCCTGCGTATGGTGGGGATTAACTACGATATTACCTCACGCAAACATACAGAAATTGCCCTTAAGGAGAAAAAAGAACTATTACAAAATATTCTGGATCATATTCCTGTAATGATTGCTTTGATAGATAGTCAGTACAATATTCTCTGGGTGAACCAAGAATGGGAAAAAGTTTCCGGCTATCAATTTGAAGAAATTAGTCAGTTTGACATCTGGGCGGATGCTTTTCCTGACCCAGAATACCGTCAATATATTCTCAAAAAGCTGCGAACAAAAATGGGCTGTTGGGTTGATATGAAAGTTCGGGTACGAAGTGGACGGATCACCGAACAAACTTGGATGAATATGTATTTGTCAGACCGGAAAATTATTGCCATTGGTCAGGATATTACCTCACGTAAACGCGACGAAGAAAAGCTCCGTGAAAGTGAAAATCGCTTGCGTCAAGTGTTAGAAAATATGAGCGTGATGCTCGATGCTTTTGATGAGGAAGGAAATATTATCGCTTGGAATAAAGCCTGTGAAAAAATTTCGGGATATACCGCAGATGAAATCATTGGAAATCCCGAGGCTATTAAGTTATTATATCCCGAGGAAAACTACCGCAAACAGATGATAGAAGATTGGAACACTAGAGGAAATAACTATTCTGATTGGGAATGGAATTTAACGGCTAAAGATGGCAAGATTAAAACCATTAGTTGGACGAATATTTCTGATATTTATCCAGTTCCGGGATGGTCAAGTTGGGGAGTTGGGATTGATGTCACGCAACGCAAACAAAGCGAAGAAAAGCAACGTCTTTTGTATAAGATCAATCAAGCGATGACGGCGGCTGAGGATTTGGATGAGGCGTTAGAAATTGCTTTATCGTTTATTTGTGAATCGATTAGTTGGGATTATGCAGAAGCTTGGATACCGGAAGAAGAAACACAACGCCTAGAATTGTGTTCTCATTTCTATAGCAATAATCCTGATTTAGAACCCTTTTTCTTGGGAAGTAAAAAGTTAACTTTTCGCCAGAATGAAGGAGTTCCTGGGCTGGTGTGGGCGACTCAAAAACCGGAATGGTTATGCCCTTTATTAAAGCAACTTGATTCGGTTTATGTGCGTCGAGCATTGGCTGAGTCTGTTCAATTAGAAACAGCCTTGGCGATTCCAATTCAGTTAGAGACTCAAATTGTCGCTATTTTTATCTTCTATTGTCAAAAATATCGCCAGCGAGATCAGCATTTAATTGAGTTAGTTTATTCATTAGGAAATCAACTGGCAATAACGCTTCAGCGACGACGGATTGAACAAGATGTACGAGAGTTGAACCAACGCCTTGAAGAACGAGTAAAAATCCGTACAACCGCCTTAGAAGCGAGCAACCAGGCTTTGAAAGAGGCGAAAGCAATAGCCGATGCTGCCAACCAAGCTAAAAGTACGTTTCTGGCTCAGATGAGTCACGAACTACGAACACCCTTGAATGGGATTTTAGGCTATAGCCAAATTCTCCAACAAGATAAAAGTTTAACGCCTCAACAAAAGCAAAGTGTAGCGACGATTCAAAAGTGTGGTGAACATTTACTCGACTTAATTAATGATATTTTAGATTTGGCAAAAATTGAAGCGAAAAAAATGGATTTACATCCGACTTCGGTCTGGCTTCACGGTTTTTTAGAAGAAATTGTTGCAATCTTTCGGATTAAAGCCGAAGAAAAGGGATTAAGCTGGACTTATTTAGGGGATTCGCAACTCTCTTATTTACACTGTTTAGCCGATAAAAAACGACTCCGACAAGTGTTGTTGAATCTCTTAAGTAATGCGATCAAATTTACGGAAATTGGTCAAGTGATATTCGCTGTAGAGGTTGTTTCCCCTATTGCCAACTCCAGTGAATTTGTTACACTCAGGTTTAAGGTTGAAGATACAGGAATTGGTATTCCTGACGAGGATATTGATCGCCTATTTCAGCCTTTTGAACAAGGTACGGAAGCTTACAAACAATCAGAGGGAACGGGTTTGGGTTTGACGATTACTCAAAAACTTTTAGAGATGATGCAAACGAAACTAGAAGTTGAGAGCCAATATAATAGGGGTAGTTTATTTAGGTTTTATCTTCAGTTACCGATTCTAGAAGTCGTCAATCAAGGTAACTACCCGAGTAAAGTCTCTAAAATCGTTATGGGGGTGAAAGGCAGATCACCGAAAATTTTGGTAGTGGATGATAAAATGGAAAACATTGTATTTTTGCAGGATTTTATGTTGTCGATTGGCTTTCGGGTAGAAATTGCTAATAATGGGAGAGCGGGTTTAGAAAAAATCAATGAATTTCACCCCGATTTAGCGATTATTGACATCGTAATGCCGGAAATGGGAGGCTTGGAAATGATAGAAGTGATTCGTCACAACTCTGCTTACAAAAATCTCAAAATTATTGCGAGTTCTGCGAGTGTTTTTAGCACCGATCAAGCGCTATGTTTTGAGGCGGGGAGTGATGCTTTTTTAACAAAACCTGTTGAGATTCAAGATTTGCTGAAAAAGTTAGAATATTTACTCAAGATTGAATGGATTTACCGGGAAGATCATCAAGAAGATGCTTCATCAGATCAGTTGACAAATTCGGCGGATCAGTCGGAAGTTGATATTGATAATCTATTACTCGAAAATTTATATGAGTTAGCTCTAGACGGAAATATTAAACAAATTAAACAGCAAGCTCTTGACTTAATAAAAGTTGATTCAAGTTCTGCTGCTTTTGCAGAAGCTTTGCTGAGACTTGCTAATAATTTTCAAGAAAAAGAAATCTGTCAACTGATTGAAAAGTATCGGAGTCAAAACCATGAATAAACCCTCAAGTGCGAAAAGTAAAATTTTAATCGTTGATGATAACTCGGAAAATTTAGGGGTACTTTTTAATATTCTTGATGCAATGGGCTATGATATTCGGATTGCTCAGGATGGAGAAAGTGCGATCGCTAAAATTAAACGTCATCCACCCGAACTGATTTTACTCGATGTGATGATGCCAGGAATTGATGGATTTGAAACCTGTTCTCGCATAAAAGCCGAGCCGAGTTTAGCCGAAATTCCTGTGATTTTTATGACGGCATTATCAGAAACAATAGATAAGCTGAAAGGCTTAAAATTAGGTGCGGTTGATTATATTACTAAACCTTTTAATACTGAAGAAATTTTAGCTCGGATTCAACTCCATTTACAACTCTATCAAACGACTCAAAGACTGAAACAAGAAGTGATTGAACGTAGTAAAGCGGAAACCGCTTTCGCTCAACTCAATCAACAGTTAGAACAGCAGGTAAATGAACGAACAAAAGAGCTAGCTATGACGCTAGAACAGCTTCAAAAAACCCATAAAGAGTTATTATCTCGCAAGCAACAGTTAGAATATCTAGCTTGCCATGATACCTTAACAGGATTGCCGAATCGCAATTGGTTGATGTTTCGATTAGAGCATTTAATTGATCGATCAAAAGTTGATTGTGGCTTTCATTTTGGGCTGATCTATCTTGATCTCGATCACTTTAAAGTCATTAACGAGAGTATGGGGCATATTGTCGGGGATGGTTTGCTCAATCAAGTTGCTCAACGGTTGCTCCAAACTTGTACAAAATCTTTTGGTTCAGTGGTGCGTTTGGGTGGCGATGAATTTGTGATTTTATTAGAAAATATTTGCCATATTGAGCGAGCAAGTTCTTTAGCTGAAACGATTTTAAATCAGTTCAAATTGCCTTTGGAATGGGAAAATTATCAATATCATATTAATGCAAGTATTGGGATTACTCACAGTTCTTTTGGCTATGAAGAAGCCGCAGAAGTCTTGCGAGATGCAGATTTAGCGATGTATAGTGCAAAAAAAGCAGGGCGAGGCTGTCATCGAGTTTTAACGGCAAATCTGCAAAAACAAGCCGCCTTACGGTTACAACTTGAACAAGAACTCCGAAAAGCAATCAAGAATCAAGAATTTTGCTTGCATTATCAACCAATTGTTTCTTTGACAAGCGGAGAATTAGCGGGGTTTGAAGCCTTAGTGCGTTGGCAACATCCGGAACGGGGAATGGTTTCACCAGGACTTTTTATTCCGATTGCAGAAGAAACGGGTTTAATTTATGATTTGGGAGACTGGATTTTTAATTCAGCAGTGAGTCAGTGGCGAGAGTGGCAACAACAGTTTCCGGTTTGTACTGATTTGGTGCTTCATATTAATTTGTCTCCAATTCAACTCACTCAGGACAATTTCTTTATTCGCCTGGAAGAATTGCTCGTCAAAAATAAGTTAGATCGTTCTGGTTTAAAGTTAGAGATTACCGAGAGTTGTTTAATCTCACAACAAGTCAAATCCTCTCGTGTACTTGATCAAGCCAAGTTGATGGGCTTACAATTATGTATTGATGATTTTGGTACGGGTTATTCTTGTTTAAGTCATTTGCAAGAATTACCCCTGGACAGCTTAAAAATTGATCGATCTTTTGTGATGAATCTGGGAGAAAATGACAAGGATGCCGCGATTGTTAGAACAATTATTGCCTTGGCGCATAATTTAGGTATGGAGGTGGTTGCCGAAGGGATTGAAACCTATGAACAATGGCAAAAACTAAAAGCGTTGGGATGTGAATGGGGACAGGGATATTTGTTTGCTAAACCGATGAATATTCAACAAGCAACGCAAGCGATAAAATCCCTACAAGAAGGAACTGCAATCTTGATAGAAAGTTCATCTTTTTTAAAGAGAGGAGGAGTCACCGAGTCACCGAGGAAATCAAGAAGAAGAAAGAGTCGGATTATGAGAAAGTTTTTTATCACTAATTATCCGGACATGATATAAAACATATTAACTTACATTATCGTCATCAGTCACTCGGAATGATTTCAATTTCTGTCGGAGTAGCGATTTTTCCTAAACATGGATTGACTGGAGAAGCAGTTGTCAGAGCGGCTGATACTGCGCTTTATCAAGCCAAACGGGAGGGACGCGATCGCGTTGTAGTTGCTCATTCAATTAAACTAGAGGAGTAATATCAAAGGTTAAAATATAGTCCGTTTCTCCTTCAAATTGAGACACCCGTACAAAGTAAGTTCCAGTTGTCAGTGAGTCAAAAATTAGAGATTCTGAAGCAATTCCTAAGTTTTTTGATGTTGTTAAAATTTCATCAAATTCGATCACTTCATTGGAGTTGATATCTTGTAAAATCTCTAAATCAGCATCAGCCGTTAATTGGCTTAAGCGAATACTGACTTGACTGGCTTCATTGGGAACAACAAAACGATAAAGATCCACCGGATTTTCTTCACTAACCGACTCAATAGCCGTGCGACTTCCGAGTAACGTATCCAGTTGAAAGGCTCCCGATAAATCATTACGGGGATCTGGAGAAACGCCTAATTTTCCCTCAACAAGTCCGAAGCGAATAAAATGTTCAAATAAACTATTGACAACGCCATCTTCTATCGTTATTATCACTTCAGGATAACGTTCTTGATAAAATAAAGCATCAAAAAATACACTCGGATTTCGTCCTTCAAATTGACCAAACTTTAAAAAGTGTTCAAAGGTTGTGAGTTGTTGTTGTTGAACAGCCGTTTGAACATCAGAATATTGTTCTAAATAATAAGCGGTATCAAATAAGGGGTTTGGGTTTCGTTGTTCAAACTGACCAAATAAGATAAAATGTTCCGCTTCGGTGATGGCTTCTCGTTCAACTGCACCTGCAACATCGGTATAAATCGAACGATAATAAGCTGGATCAAATAAGGGATTGGGTTGCAAACTTTCAAACTGTCCAACTTGTAAAAAATGATCGAGTCCGCTTTCATATTCTCCCGCATTAACTGATCCTTCAACATTAGGATATTGGCTAAAATAAAAGTCTTGATCTAAGAAGTCTTCCAAGGTGAGCATAGATTGTCAATTCCTTAACGTTCTGATGGTCAGCTTTCTGTCATCATTGGAGAAATTGATCATACCATTATTTGTCAATTTGGCAAAAAAAGAATTGAAAACTTATAATTTTATTAAGAATTTAACCCATCTTAATGATAATAGATAACAATAGAGCCGAACCCGTGAGTTTAACCCCAAAAAGCGAGGTGAAATAATGGCGAAATCTGCTTTAATGCGAGTCTTGCGTCAGGCTTATCGCATCGCTCAACTGTCGATAAAAACAGGAATTCCCAGCGATGAACTGTTAGGAATGCACAACGAAGATCGCCAAACTTACGCTATTTTAAATCGTCGCCGTTTACTCCAAATCGGGCTAGCGGGTGCCAGTGCGATGGCTACTGCAACATTGGGACAATATCGACATCGGGCTGTTGCTCAGTCTAGCATTTCTCCGGTGTTAATTGTTGGGGCGGGAATAGCAGGATTAACAGCCGCTTATCGCTTAACTCAAGCCGGAATTCCTGTAGAAATTATTGAAGCCCGTAACAAAGTGGGTGGGCGTATTAATACAGTCACAAAAGCGGCTGGAACCCCTTTAATTGCAGAATTGGGCGGAGAATTTATTAATACCGATCATACTTGTATTCGCAGTTTAGCTGAAGAATTAGGTTTAGGTTTAATTGACTTATTGGCTGTTGATGCCGGGTTAATTCCCGATACTTATTTTTTTGAAGGACGGCGAGTTTCGTTAGAAGAAATTATTAATGATTTTGTTCCGGTTGCGGCACAAGTCTCAGCCGATTTAGAAGCAATTGAAAATTTTGAAGATTATACCAGCCAAGATGAAGCCGCAATTGCCATTGATAATATTTCATTAGCCCAATATTTGAACCAAATTCCGACAACACCAACGATTCGTCAACTCTTAAGAATTGCCTATACAATTGAATTTGGTTTGAATGCTGAAGAACAATCGCCGTTAAACTTAATTTATTATATTGGCACTGAACCGGGAACTTTTGAGATTTTTGGAGACAGTGACGAACGATTTTATCTCGATGGCGGGAGTGAACAAATCACCCAACGACTCGCTCAATTTGTCGCAGGTTCGATACAAACAACAACGGTTTTAGAGTCAATTCGAGAACAGTCAGGCGGTCGTTTTTTGGTGAGTTTACGTTCAGGAATCAGCAGTTTTGAACGCATTTATGAACGGGTGATACTAACCATTCCTTTTAGTGTTTTGAGAACTATAGAAATTGATGTCGAATTACCCCAAATCAAACGAGAGGCGATTGATACCGTTGGCTACGGAACAAATTCTAAAATCATTACCGGATATACTGAGAAAATCTGGCGAACTCGTTTTAATTCGAGAGGAAATATTTTCACCGATTTAGGCTTTCAAAATACCAGGGAAAGCAGCAACAGTCGTTATGCTTCTAATACAGTCGGTTTGATGACAAATTACACGGGTGGGAGTCAAGGAATAGCCATCGGCGCGGGAACAGTCCAAGACCAAGCCCAACAGTTTAATACGAATTTAGAAGCCGTATTTTCGGGTATTAATGCGGTAGCAATTCGCAATCAAGCAGAGCGTGGATTTTGGACAGGAAGCCCCTTTAGTTTAGGATCATATTTATGTTATCGACCCGGAGAATTTACCCGATTTTATGGTGTTGAAGGGGAAAGATTTGGGAATTTATTTTTCGCAGGAGAACACACCTCTTTAGAATATCAAGGCTTTATGGAAGGTGGCTGTGAAACTGGAGAATTAGTCGCTAGTGATATTTTAGAAGATGTGGGGTTAACAGAAATCGCTGAGGCGATTCGCGCTAAACTCCGGGTTAATCGTAGTCGTCGTCAGCGTCTCCCCCGTCATCCCGGTACTCGCAGAATGCAGAGACGACTACAGTAAGTTCAATCAAAATATACAACAAAAAATGAAACGTTACTTGCACATTTTACAACTGTTTTGGAGAACTGCTATCGCGGCTGAGTTAGAATATAGAATTAACTTTATTTTAACAACAATTAGCAGTTTAGGGAGTCTAGCAGGGAATATTTTTGGGTTGTTTTTATTTTATCGAACTGGATATAGCTTTGAAGGTTGGAGTTGGGAAGAATCATTAATTGTATTGGGAATTTTTACACTTCTGCAAGGATTCTCCGCAACAATATTAGTCCCGAATCTTAATCATATTGTCACCCACGTTCAAGAAGGAACCCTAGATTTTATCTTATTAAAACCGATGAGTAGTCAATTTTGGCTATCCACTCGCAGCGTTTCTCCTTGGGGGCTACCTGATTTTATCTTTGGGGGTTTAATGATTGCTTATGCGAGTCGTAAACTAGATTTAAAAATTACTGATTATTTCATCAGTTTTATTCCCCTTTTATTCGGAATGATCAGTTTATATAGTTTGTGGTTTGTGTTGGGAGCAATGAGTATTTGGTTTGTGAAAATCTCTAATGTGACTGAAGTATTGAGAGGCTTATTAGAAGCAGGTCGATTTCCGATGGTTGCTTATCCTACAGTTTATCGATTTTTCTTTACCTTCATTATTCCCGTCGCATTTTTAACGACAATTCCCGCCGAAACGCTATTAGGTCGAACCGAAGCCAGTTGGATAATCGGTTCAGGAATTTTAGCGATTCTGTTATTCTATTTTTCAGCCACATTTTGGCGGTTTGCGTTGCGGTTTTATACCAGTGCATCGAGTTAATGGTTGGATTTTACACATCAAAAACCTCCTCCTAAAAACCCGGTTTCTTTGAGAAACCGGGTTTTTAAACTTCTATTGCTTATTGTCTATTGCATGAGCGCCTTTTACTATACTTTCACTTTCGACCAATTAACCAATAAGTCATCATTTTTCCTTTTCCTTTGATGGGAATTAAACCTCGTTTTTCAAAAATATATTCGTCTTTGAGTTGTTCATAAAATGCTTCTGTAACTTGAATTTTTCCCGGTTCACCCGAAGATTCCATGCGGTAAGCCATATTAACCGTATCTCCCCACAAATCGTAAATAAACTTATGAGTTCCAATTACACCTGCAACAACGCTTCCCAGATGAATCCCGATGCGAATTTGTAACGCTTCACCATAAGCAAACGGAAAATGATCGATAACCAATTGCATTGAAAGAGCCATATCAGCAATGGCTTCTGCATGATCTTCACGAGGTAGAGGTAAACCCGCCGCCATCATGTAAGCATCTCCAATGGTTTTGATTTTTTCTAAGTCTAAACCTTCGGCTAATTGATCAAAAGTCGAAAAAATTTCATTCAGGAGTTTAACCAGTTGAATCGGCGTTAATCGTTCAGAAAGAGCCGTAAAATTGACTAAATCTGCAAATAAAATACTGACTTCATCATATTTTTCAGCAATTAAACCCTGTTTTTCTTCTTTGAGTCTTTCAACAATTTTTTTAGGGAAAATATTCAACAATAATCGTTCTGACTTTTCCCGTTCCAGTCGCAGGGTTTCTTCGGCGAGTCGGCGTTCAGTAGTGTCGGTTGCTACGGATAATACTTCAATTAAATGACCATTTTCATCAAAAATCGGTTGATTAATCCAAGTCACCCAAACCCGTTCACCATTCCGGCGAATATTTTCATTTTCATGGATCATATACTGTTCAGGATTCTCACAAATATTTTCGATTAAATTTCGCAAATCTCGCCCCGATGTCTCCACTTCAGGAAGCAATTTTCCGATTAACGGTTGTCCTAAAATTTCGGCTTCTTGATAGCCAAAAAAGTTTAAGCCATATTCATTAATAAATAAAATCCGTCCAGACTTATCCCACTGTACAATCGCCGAACTCACATTATGAACGACATGACGAAGTTTTGCTTCATTGGTTTTCAATGCTTCTTCTATAATTTTACGTTGACTAATGTCTCTAGAAACCCACATGACTGTATTTTTAGTCAAGGGTGAAATACTCCCGAGAAGCCAAACTAAACGTTGATTAATCGTCATACTATATTCCACTTGAACGGCTTGTTTTGTTTTCAAAGCCGTTTGAATACATCCGAGTAACCGTTCCGCTTCTTCAAGAGGGAAATAATCCGACAATTTTCGCCCAATAATCCCTTCAGGAGTATAAAAAGATTGATGAGTAGGTGCGAGTTTTAACCCCCGCCCAGAATCATCTAAAACAATCACAACTTCTGTCATCGCAGTAAATAAAGCTTTGATTTCTGCTTCGGCTTTTTTCTGCTGAAGAATCACCCCGAGTTGAGCGGTAGCCGCATAAACTAACTCAACAAATCGCTGATCTTGGGGACGTGACTCCCTCATAAAGAAAACTAAGACAGCTAAAACGGGATCTGTTGAAATCTCCTCGACTTGAAAACTATTATTTCCCATAATGGGAACTGCAAAATGAGCTTTTAAACCATAATTTTTCGCTGGATTTTTAATTAAAATTGGATGACTAACCGATAAAATGTGAATCGGTTCGATTTCCGCTTCGATATTAGCAATCCATTCCGGTTGTTTCGACTGCCAAACTCGTCCTGCAATTCCTTCTCCAGGTTTAAATGTAATTCCTTCTAAGTGAGAACGAAACGTTTCAATTGCAGTGATGATTTGAGGATTTTGTTGAGCATGACAGCAATACCAAATCGGACTACATTCGAGAACGGTTTGATTAGTAGCCGGAATCCAAACTTCGCCATAAATCCAGTTGGTCGTCTCACAAAATGTCTCTAATGCAAATTCTAAAGCTGTTTCAAAATCGGGTGCAGAACTAATCACCTGGCTTAACGTTAACAGAAGTTGTAATTCTTCTTCGGCTTGTTGACGTTCGCTAATTTGTTGTTTAAGCTTTTGATTAGCTTGAATGAGTTCTGAGGTTCGTTCAGCGACTTTCTGCTCTAAAGAAGCATTTAACCGTTTTAAAGCCTGATTTTTAAACGCTAATGTTTTCTCTTGAGAATAACGTCTCAGAGCCTCCCTAACCGTTAAAATTAAGTCCGTTTCATCCCAAGGTTTCGTAATATAGCGATACAAATTCGCTTCATTAATTGCTCGAATAACAGGCTGAGTATCCCGGCCTCCAGTTAGCATAATTTTTAAGGCTGTGGGATATTGAGCATGAACTTTTACAAGCAGTTCATCTCCCTTCATTCCTGGCATAATTTGATCGACAATCAGTAAGGCAATTTCTAATCCTTCTTCTTCAAGATCTTCTAAAATTTCCAGAGCCGCTTCTCCACTTTGAGCTTCAATAATTTCATAGTGTTCTCCCAGATATCGCTTCAGTAGCTCTGTGAGACAGAGTAAAATAGACCCTTGATCATCAACACATAATATTGCCAGATTACTCATAGATTAGTATAAAGCTGAGGAAATAATATTAACCAAATCCTCTTCATTCCAAGGTTTATATAAACAACGGTACAAATTCGCATTATCTTGAGCGCGTCTCACCGCTATATTATCCGCTTGACCTGTTAACATCACCGTCACAATTTTTGGATATTTTTCATGGACTTTAATTAAAAACTCATCTCCTTTCATTTCAGGCATTAACCAATCTGAAATAATCATTAAAATTTCAATGTCTTCCTCCTTAAGTTCTTCAATAATTTCCCAGGCTTCTTCTACACTTTCAGCAACTTCATACAAATATCGACTTCCAAATCGTCTTTTCAGTTGCTCTTTGAGGCTTTCTAAAATTATCACCTCATCATCAACGCATACAATTGCTTTCTCTGACATAATAACAACCTGTTGTTTTGATCAATGTTTAGAACGATTACGACAAAGAATTTTTTTGATTTCTCCTCCCCGGGTAACTAGGACGCCCTTGGGGGTTGAGTATTGTCTATTGGCAACCAGACCTCAAATGTTGTCTGTCCGGGTTGACTTTCAAACTCAATTTTACCCTGATGCTTTTCAATAATTTTACGCGCAATATCCAATCCCAAACCACTTCCTTCTCCTACAGGCTTTGTGGTGAAGAAGGGTTCAAAAATTCTCGGTTGAACTTGAGGAGAAATCCCTTGGCCTGAGTCTGTTATTGCAACAATCACACCCCCTTTCTGTTCAGAAACTCTAATTTGTAAGCAGCCTTTACCCTGCATTGCATGAATCCCATTGTGAATCAAATTAGTCCAAACCTGGTTTAATTCATCAGGATAACACCAGATGGCAGGTATAGGCTGATAGTCTCGAATCAGTTCAATTCCTGAAGATAATTGATTTCGATACAGTTCTAAAACCGTTTCTAAACCCTCAGTGATTTGAACCAACTGTTTTTGACCACTATTATCATAACGAGCATAGCTTTTTAGTGCAAATACAATTTTTGTAGTCCGTTCAACAGCCATCACAATATTTTGACTATTGATTTTGAGGCAAATTAAATTATACACTTGTTGTAATATCCAGTCCGCTTCATAATTTTTGAATAGCGGAAAAAAAGATTCAATATTTTCATAAATTTCTAGATCAATTAAAGTATCTGCAATTCGCCGAGCTTGTGAGATTCCCTGTTCTTCAAGTGTCCGAGTGAGATCTCGCTTAAATTGACGCTTTTCTTTACTATTTAATTTCCATTTTTCGGCTTTCAGCGAACAATCCAGTAAAGCAAAGAATTGTTTTTGCTGTTCTGATGACATTTCGTAAATGAGTTGAGGCAGTTTTTCTAAAAACTCTTTTAAAGCGGTTTGAGAATTATTACTAGAAGCTAAAATTGCCCCTAAAGGCGTATTTATTTCATGGGCAATACTGGCAAGCAATTGTCCTAAAGCTGCCATTTTTTCGGATTGAATTAGGTGATTTTGCGTCGCTTGAATTTGCGATAGAGCTTGAGACAATTCTAGATTTTTGTCTTGAAGATTTTGCCGTAAGAAACGATTTTCTAATTGCACCTGAACCCGAGCTAAAACTTCTTCAAATTGAAAGGGCTTCGTAATATAGTCTACTCCCCCCACTTGAAAGGCTTTAACTCGATCCACTAATTCATCTATGGCACTGATGAAAATTACGGGGATTTCCTGAGTTTCCGAATTTGATTTGAGGAGTTGACAGACTTCATAACCACTCATTTCGGGCATCATAATATCCAGTAAAATCAGATCGGGCGGTAACTTTTTTATTCCTTGAAGCGCAATATTTACGCTAGTAGCCGCTCGAACTTGATAACCCACACTGCTTAATAAGTTAACGAGTAATTGTAAGTTTTCTGGCGTATCATCAATCACTAGGATTTCAGCGTTCACTGTTCGGTTTTCTGATGTGATATTCATATTTGACAGAAAACAAAGATTTGATTAAAAAAATTATTATACTGCAAAACTCTATCTATAATAAAATAATTGACTAATTTTTCCCGTTCAAAGTCTATAGAGACAGCCGACTTCAACCCGAACGAGGGAAGTTCAAAATTAATTAAAAATCAAGAATTGAGGCGGTGACAGTCTCCGGCTTATACAGAACTGTTTGAAAAACCTCTCTCTGTCTAGGGACTCTCTGTCGATACAAAAATTGATGAAGTATTGTTGCTGATCTTTCGAGCAAGATTTATTCACCCATTCACTGACTTTCTATTGATACAAAAATTGATGAAGTATTGTTGCTGATTATTTTCCGAAAAAAGGTTTATAACGAACCAAATTTTTTAATAAAATGTTCATTATGAGCAAATGATGAAAACCGTTCTTAAGAGAATGTTAAATAGGTTAGGGTTAATCAATGAGTTAATTCTCTATATGTAGCAATGAAAACGACTCAAATATTGCCCTAACTGGAGTATCCACAAGTTGCAATACTAACTCTAACTACTTATTCTAATCTAGATTCTAAATTCTTGTCCAAGCTGCTCCCCAGAGAGTATATGCAAGATTGGGATGCTCATTATGCGAGATCGGAATGTGTTTTTTCTAGCCTAAAACTTGGACTAACTCTTAAGAAAGAACTCACGAATATTTGAAGGGTTAACCCCCATTCAATCGGATTATTAAGTTCATCCAAAAGCAGCTCTTTCAAGATCAAGTTCAGCACAAAGGTTAGTCAATTCAATCCGGCTCCCAAGCTTAGATGGTTGTTTTATTGTCTTCTTATCCCTCTAAACAGATGTCTTATTCAATTCCTGAAAATTGCTCTGGATGTGGAAGCTGTCAAACGGACTGTCCGACAGACGCCATAAAACAAGTCGAAGGGCAACTGTGGATCGATCCCACACTCTGTAACCACTGCGAAGGTTTTTATCCAGAACCGCTCTGTGTGGTTCAATGTCCGATTAGTTGTCCGGTTCCCTTGCAACCGAAAAAAGGGCGCTATAAAGCTACCGTTCGGATGCCAACCAGTCCCGATATTTTTCTCAATGGAAAGAATAATCCCTTCGCTTCCTCAATGGTGGTCTGGGAAGCCTGCAACTTACTCACCAGCGCCAGCCAAGTTCCTTGGCAACTCAACGCTCAGGGTCAACCCTACTACGAACGAACCGTTAAACAAGGTGGAGGGGCAATAGTCTTCCGACTTACCGATGACATCGAATCTGATAGCCCCAAGGTACTCGAACAAGAAGCCGCATTAGCCGCCATTGAAGGAATCGATATTCGAGCCGCTTGTTTGCATCTGATTTATGCCGCCTATGCCACCACCGTAGATCGACCTTGGGAACAGGAATTTGTGATCAGCGATCGCCAAATCGAACAATATCTCGGACTCGACAAACGCAAAGATCTCAGTAAAGCCACCAAACTAACCCTGATCAAAGCCCTCGCCCAACAACCCTGTCAAATCCTGACCTCGATTGATTGGCCGCAACAGGGCAAAGTCAGAGGCTTCTCAGTCCCCGAAGATCGTCTCTGGCATTTACTCAACATCAAACATCACTTTCAAAAAGATACCGAAGGCAACAAATATCTCACAGGTTTAACCTTCACCGTCAAAGCCGGGGCTTGGGCGCAATATTTCCTCAACAAAAACGACTACCGTAAACGTACTGCTTTTTATCAATACGGTACACTGCCGAAGTTCTTACTCAGTAGTGTGATGAGTATCTGGCAACAACACATCGGCGCCGCCCGAATGATGCTGTGGCTATTATTCAAAGCCAAAATGGGAAGAAAACAGTGCATCACCATTCCCACCTTAATGCGAGTCGCCTACGGTGAGGAAAAAATGTCTCAAGCCAGCCTCCACAGTGAAAACCGCAAACGCCTAATTCGCTGCTTTGAAAGTGATCTCGAAGTCCTCAATCACTATGGCTTGAAACCCTTGTTTGACGCGACAACTTACGTCCCAGAAATCCAACCCCTTTGGGCTAAACTCGCCGAATTACCCGATGATGCAGAAGAAGCCCTCGATTTTTGGATCAATGATGGTAGCCAAGATCAACGCCTGACTGATTCGAGTCCCCGAGGAAAATGGAATCGCTTGATGAAAGCCCGCATTTCTTGGTTTAATCTCCCGCCCGAGTGGGAACAGCAACTCGCCAAACTCGACAAGAAAAAGACAAACCGCATCGCCCGCAAAACCCCAACGTCTACCCCAATGGGTTTATCCGCCAATCAAATCGCTAACGCCCGAAAACGCCAAGGAATTAGTCAAAGGCTGTTAGCAGAAATGGCGGGAAAGAGTCAAAGCTGGATACGGGATTTAGAAAAAGGTCGTTTTTCAGCTAAACCCAAAGACGAAGCAATGTTGCGGAAAGTCTTAGGCATTTGAAGGATCACGATCTAGATTGATTTTCAGGGTGAGGAGTGAATGGCGATAGGCTATATGCGAGGAAATACGGTTGATAGGTTCGTTTCAAATCCGTAAAACCAGGAAATGCGATCGCCACAATTAATCAGCTTACTGCGGCATTTGCCCAGTGAATATAAGGCAGTTGACTCGCCGTTGTTTGAATTTGCTTCACATTTGCCAACAATTGACCACAACTATCCCAGGTTCCACTCAGGAACATTTGTTGCGCTCCGGCGTTCATGTTCACCTCAAGGGTTAAATCCCCACATTGTACCCGTTGTTCTTCTAAATTCACACTCATCGGTTGTTGTGGATCAGTTTGTAGGGCTTGTTGTAATTGTTGAACCTGTTCCGGTGTTGCTATCACACAAGGCACCCCAATCGCCACACAATTTCCGAAAAAAATCTCAGCAAAACTTTCCCCAATTATTGCTTGAATTCCCCATTTTGCCAAAGCTTGGGGGGCGTGTTCCCGTGATGAACCACAGCCAAAATTACCATTAACAACTAAAATATTCGCCCCTTGATATTGGGGTAAATCAAACGGGTGATTTCCTTGAGTTTGTTGGCGATCATCAGCAAAAACCTGTTCCCCCAACCCATCAAACGTTACACAGCGTAAAAACCGCGCCGGAATAATTCGATCCGTATCAATATCACTCCCAACTAAAGGAATACCCCGTCCTGAAATACTTTGAATTTGACTCATTTTTTCCTTTCAAAAATCAACCTGTTTTTACAACAACTCGCGGATATCTGTTACTTCGCCCTTGACTGCTGCGGCTACCACCATCGCCGGACTCATCAACAACGTCCGCCCCGTAGATGAACCTTGACGCCCTTTAAAATTACGATTAGACGAAGACGCACTCATTTGATTTCCTTGCAGCTTATCGGGGTTCATCGCCAAACACATCGAACATCCCGCCTCACGCCATTCAAAACCCGCTTCTTGAAAAATTTGATCCAGTCCTTCGGCTTCGGCTTGTTTTTTAATCCGTTCAGAAGCCGGAACCACAAAGGCTTTCACCCCATTTGCCACATGACGTCCTTGGGCAAATTTCGCCGCTTCTCGCAAATCACTTAACCGTCCGTTGGTACAACTGCCAATAAAACAAACATCAACTTTTGTGCCTTTTATCGGGGTACCGGGGGAAAACTCCATATAACGATACGCTTCCTGGGCAACATCGCGATCGCTTTCTGCAAAACTGTCTAAACTGGGGATAGTCTCATCGACTGCTATTCCCTGACCGGGTGTAATTCCCCAGGTTACTGTCGGGGAAATCTCCGCCGCATCAAACGTCACCACATCATCATAAACCGCATCCGCATCACTGTGGAGACTCTGCCACCAACTCACGGCTTTATCCCAATTTTCCCCAATGGGTGCAAAATCTCGCCCTTGAAGATAGTCAAACGTCACCTGATCTGGGTTAACATAACCGCAACGGGCGCCGCCTTCAATGGACATATTGCAGATGGTCATCCGTTCTTCCATCGACATCGCCGCTAGGGTACTCCCCGCAAATTCATAGGCGTAGCCCACACCGCCATTAACACCCAGTTTACGGATAATATGCAGAATCACATCTTTAGCATAAACACCCGGGTTTAACTCGCCATTGACTTCGATCCGACGAACTTTTAACTTAGACAGGGCTAAAGTTTGAGACGCCAACACATCCCGCACTTGGGAGGTACCTATGCCAAACGCAATTGCCCCAAACGCGCCATGAGTCGAGGTGTGTGAGTCCCCACAAGCGATCGTCATTCCCGGCTGTGTGAGGCCTTGTTCTGGGGCGATCGCATGAACAATTCCTTGATCACCCGAACCAATATTATAAAAGCGGATGCCGTAGTCTTTGCAGCTTTTTTCTAGGGCTTGCATCATCTCTTCGGCCAAGACATCCACAAAGGGACGGGCTTGGTTTTCAGTCGGAACGATATGATCGACAGTGGCGACGGTGCGATCGGGATAAAGCACCTGTAAATTTCGTTCACGCAGCATGGCGAAAGCTTGAGGACTGGTAACTTCGTGGATCAGGTGCAAACCGATGAAGAGTTGAGTTTGACCTGAGGGTAAAGTTCCAACCCTGTGCAAGTCCCAAACCTTATCAAATAGTGTTCCGTTGCTCATAATCAGATCAGCCTGTATTGCGGGTATTTCACCCTTTCTATCTTTGATTTATTGTACCTGATCAGCGTGGGGATTAAAAACCGGGTTTCTCAGAGAAACCCGGTTTTTGGGGTGTACTGGCGATCAACTAAATCCTTATTTCTCTTATCTTTATTTTAAGAACCAGAAGTTTTAATACCGTCACAGACACGTCGATCTTCCTGACTCAGATCAACATTAGAATTATTGAAATAATCTTGCAACCAATCGCAACTATGCTTCAATAAATTATCGACTTCTAATCCTTCCAAGTTCCACAAAATTATCGTCTTATCATCGCCACCCGATGCCAAAGTCTTGTTATCCGGGCTAAAACTGAGACTACGCACCGCCCCAAGATGCCCCGGTAGAGTCGCCCGCCAAGTGCCATCAGGTTTCCAGAATTTGACCATTTTATCATCACTCCCCGAAGCGATCGTTGAACCATTTGGGCTAAAACGAATACTATTAACGGCGAGATTATGTCCCGTCCAAGAGTGAATTAAAGTGCCATCCGGTTTCCAAACTTTTATCACGCCATTGGCGCTCGCCGAAGTTAAAGTTTGACCATCGGGGTTAAAATCAACGTTATAAACTGAAGTGCTATGTTCAGAAAAATTATTAAGCAAAGTTCCATCAATTTTCCAGAGTTTAACCGTACCATGCGTGAATTTCTGCGGAATTGACGTAGCAATACTCACAGTGGGTTCACAGGTCTGTGTAGGCTTGGTTCTTATCTCAAATCTCAATGGGTTCGGGTGTTGCCGTTTTGTTCAACTTTTGTTAAAATAGAGTTAGGCAAAGTAAAAAGCACCCCTTCTCTGAACGTAATGATTGGGTGCTAAGAGGTTGAAGTTTCATCACAAAAGGATCATATCACAATGACATCCCCATTGATCGCACCTGCCGTTCAAAAATCTTCGGGAGCTAGTGTTAACCATTCTTTAGAAACAGCACTAACTGCTGAAATTCAAGCTCTAGTTCCGACTCATATTCGAGTTGAACGCATTCAAACCGTTGGAGTTGGTCAAATTCCCCAAATCATTTATAAAACCCCAAAGGGACGCTGTGCAACCTTATTATCTAAAGCTCATTTTAGCAAAATTTGGCAATGTTGGCTAGACATTCGGCTGTTAAAATCAGGCAAAATTAAAGCTTGGGAAATCCAGCCAACGGGTTTAAAACTCCATACAAATCAGGGTCAATTCTTCCTCCCCTTTCCCGAAGCGACAGCCTTTTTATCCCGATATAATCGAGTCGCAATTGAACCCTTGTCTGTTAAGTTTAATGATCAAGGTGCCGTTGTTTGGAATCCCATCCATCAAACCCTTTCTCAAGTGAACAAAACCGGATGCAGTTGTGCAGATTCACGGTATCGCAACACAATTTGTAAACATCAAATCGCCGTTCAGGTGTGCAGAATAAAGCCTGTATAGTGCCGTGATTTCTTTCTTTGTGTCTTAGCGTCTTTGTAGTTTTTACAGAAGACTCAACACTAAGGCACAAACTCACGAAGATTGTCTTTCTTAGTGTCTTCGTGTCTTAGTGTTTTATTAATTTCAGGAAACATGAATTAATCCACCCTCATCCAACGTAATACTGATCCAATAGCCCGTTCAACAAAACTATCTGGCTTTTCTTGCATCAATTTTCGTTGGGCTTTATTCCGTTCAAGTTCTAATTCTGCGATTAAACGTTCTCCTTTTTGTTGACGAACCAAATGCACTAAATAATCGTGGGCTAATTGATAGCGATCTTCGGGAATTTCGGGAAGCAATAACACTAATCCATTTTCAATAAAGACTTCTAAAACCATGTCTATTTTTTCAGGGGATGCTGTATCTAAATCTTTGATAATTTCAGCACGGGTTTTTAGGGGACGAGTTTCATTTTCTTGAGTCAGCGAATATAAAACCAATAAAGCAATGCGTTCATTTTTGTAGCCACAATCTGCTAAAGCTTGATCTAAGTATCGGGAAATTAGATTCAGTTGAGGATGATCAGAAAATTGTTGATATTGTTCTAAGGTTGTAATCCTATCAGTTTCAAGTTGTGAACCTGTTATTTGTAACTCAATCGGACGAACTTCCCCTAAGCGAGTTCCTAAATCTTGTACCCATTGATTAACCAAATCTTCATCAAACTGAGCGGGGTTTTGCTGGGTTTGATGTTTAATAAAAGCTTTGGCTTGTGCAGTTGAAAAGTTTCTCAACTCATAAATAACCTGTTTAGAAAGAACTTCATAACCAATCACGGCTTCTAAACAAGTGGTGCGATCGCATTCTAGCAAATAATGCAAGAAATCGGTTCGCATTGAGAGAATAACACTAATCGATTTCAACGTTAAACAATCTCGCAAAAATTGATAAAAAGGTAAACGTTGACTGGGTTCTGTACACACTTGAAAAAATTCTTCAAATTGATCAAAAATTAAAACCGTCGATAAATGATTTTCACTGTTTTTTATTAAGCGATTTAAAACGGTTTCTAAGTTCCAAGTATCAGGATTCGGTTCGCGTAGCCAATCCGTATAAATTCTTAACGTAATCGGCGTAGAAACCTGGGGATTCGTCACTTGTTTTTGCAGTAAACAGGGAACTATTCCGGCATTAATTAAAGAACTTTTTCCGACACCGGATTCTCCATGCAGAACGATTAATTTGTGATCCTCACTCTCAATTCGTTCGACTAATTCATTAATCTCATTTAATCGACCTGAAGAAATCATCTCCGCAGCAACTTGTCCTCCAAATTCTTGAGATTTAAACTGTGGTTTTAAGGGCTGTAATCCCACAAATGAACGCAGTCCAAATTGATATTCAACTTTTAGTTTTTCTTCTTTAATATGAGCCGCATTTCCGTAATAATCCTGTTCAAAATAGAGTTGATGTAGAGCTTTTAAAATTTGTATATAAGTTCGATTTTCTTGCTGAGGATCTGTTTTTTTTAGGGCTTCTTCTAAGCGACTAACTGTAGCTTGCCAAACAGTGAATTCATGTTTAGATTCTGCCAACAACAATAAATAGGGATTTTCATCAGATAACGTATGTAGCGGATCGCGTAAAGATTGATTTTGAATTTCTAACGCTAATTCTGCCAGTTGATTGGCGTGTGACCATTGAGATTGGTGCATCGCCGCCTCTGCTAAAAAGCCATAATCTTGAGCAATATCATGGTGTGAACCGTAAGAAATATGTAAATCTAAGGCTTTTTGAGCAACCGTTTGTAACTCTTGCCAGGCTTGCAATTGTTGTAAAACGTTACAGAATTTAGGAATAAATTTAGCCACTAAATCACGACGTTCTGCGAGTTCTAAAATATCTAAACTGCGTTGTAAATAGGTTTTGGCTTGTTGCCAGTGAAGCTGTTGATTCGACTCAGAATCCAGTTGCCCTCGCCGATCATAGCTCAATCCCATATGAAATAAAATAACCCCCAACCGTTCTAAAGAGTTGAAGGGAGGAACAAGCTCTGGGTCAGCGAACAAGTTCTCCGCAAAATTAGTCAGAGCAGCAGGCCAAAATTCTAAACTGTGCTGATAGTGAGCCAGAGCCGAGTCAATCTGGTCGTTGGCGTAGTCTTCCCGACCCAGCAGAAAATCCAAACCCGCAGCGAGTGATGATGTGAGTTCTTGTTGTTGAGTTTGCACCTGTTGAATAATCGCCCTCAGTTGCGTGTGAGACTCACCCAAAATACTCGCATTGGACTCGAATAAATCGCTCTGGGGATTGAGAACATGGGCAAAGATTCGGTCGCTACAATCATTGAGAAAACCAATCACATCGGCGCGGTTGGATTCTGCACCACTTTCTGGTAAATGACTATCGCTCATAGGGTTTATTGGCTGAGAGAATACTTCCCAAATTAACACGCCAATCGAGAGATTGTCACCCTTTAGAAACGCTTACTTCGGAGAAACTTCAGGCTGTCGTTCAAGAGCCAGTTGAATTAACTGATTGACTAACTCAGAAAAAGAAATTCCACTCGATGCCCAAAGTTGAGGATACATACTGGTCGCGGTGAAACCAGGAAGGGTATTAATTTCGTTAATCAGAACCTCGCCTGTTTTCTCCACATAAAAGAAATCAACTCGGGCTAAACCTGCTGCATCCAGCGCTAAAAAGGCTTGAACAGCCATTTCTTTGATTTTATTAGCAATATTATCACTCACCTGGGCTGGGATGAACCAAGCCGCTTTTCCTTCGGTGTATTTGGTTTCATAGTCATAGAAATCACTCTGATAAGTAATCTCTCCGACCACAGAAGCTTGGGGTTGATCATTGCCTAAAACCGCACATTCAAGTTCTCGGGCTTCTACCCCTGCTTCTATAATAATCCGCCGATCATAACTGGCTGCATTATCGAGAGCGGTTACTAATTCTGCACGCGATCGCACTTTAGAAATACCCACCGATGAGCCTAAATTAGCAGGCTTCACAAAACAAGGATATCCGAGTTCTGCTTCTAATTCATCACATAATTTTGGAAAGATACAAGGATTTGACCAAATTTGCGATCGCTTTACCGTTTTATATTTAACTTGTGACAGTCCCGCCTGAGAAAAGATCATTTTCATGGCGATTTTATCCATGCCAATGGCTGAACCCAAAACACCCGATCCGACAAACGGAACTTGCATTAAAGTTAGCAATCCTTGAATTGTACCATCTTCTCCGTTTGGGCCGTGTAAAATCGGAAACCAAACATCAATTTCCTCAAAATTTGTCGCTTCAGGAAGTAGCGAGGGACTGGGAACTAAATCTGTTGATGTTGTTTTCTCATCTGTTAGATAAAGCGGTTCACCCGAGGCGAGAACTTGTTGAGCAATTTCACCTTTTTGCCAAACACCATCTTTGCCAATATATACGGGTAGCAGTTCATATTTACTGGCATTTTGATCGCTCCTTAAGGCTGTTGCGATCGCTTGTGCGGAACGAATGCTTACTTCATGTTCGCCTGAACGTCCGCCAAACAACAGTCCTACCCGAATTTTACTCATATGACTTCCTACACTAAGACATTTTGAATACTATATCAGCTCTTTGTCACCCCTTTTCCGGAATTTTGTGAATGAGTCGGGTGCATCAAATTCCACTTTTCTTTCTTCTCCCCTCCAAAGCTTAACTGTTTGATCGCCCTACAGTTTTTGTTGTTGACAGGTTTCCACCCGCTCAAATAACAAGTATAACGGCCAACGACAGCCGGAGAATTTTTGAGCGGCGTTTGTACAGGTGGGAAACTGACCTTTCGGTGCATTTTGATCAAAGGTTAAATCAGAATAGCTTAACCAATTTCCATTTTTTCGCCAACCAATTGAGTCCCCAAATTGAGCATAGGTTGACTTTTCAAATTTGCCCAGAGGATTTCCCGTTTCTTGGTAAATTTCTTTTTGAATACTAAAGCCAAATTTTCCGTCTGAATATTGACTCCAAAGTTGAGCAAGTTGACGCAAATCGGCACAAGAGAAACTAGCGATCGCATTCCCATCCACCCAACCTTGATTCTTTTTGTTGGCGACTTCTAACATAATTCGCTCTGTTTCTTGATCCGCTTCTTTCCATTTTCCTTGAGCTAATAAGTTCTCTAATTGAGTATAATCAGCTTGAAGAGGTGTATTTTCTATCCTTGGCAAATCAGTTACTATTTCTGGTTGTTCTAGTGAGGGTTTGTTGATTGCCCAGTAATAACCTATTGTCGGTATTCCCACTCCGATTAATACCAGTGCTGCTATTCCCCAAATAAATTTTTTCCGAGAATAATTTGACGATACATTAGGAGAAACAGGTATTGTTACAGAAGCAACAGAGGGCGAAGAAGCGGTCATATTCGCAGTAGACGCTGTTAACAAAGGCGTGAGTTCAGCTAAGGCTTCAGACGCATTAGAATAGCGCTCGCTTAACTGTTCCTGCACCATTTTATTGATAACTTTCGCGAGTTCATCACTAACCGTTGCGTGATTTCTCCACAGAATTTCATCGGTTTTTTGATCATAAGGAAATTGAGCGGGTTTTAAACCTGTTAAAGCTTGAATTCCAATAATTCCAACAGCATAAATATCACTCGCAAGCTTGGGTCTTCCTTTGGCTTGTTCACTCGGCATATATCCCGGTGAACCAATACCAACGGTGAGGTGTGTTTGTCCTTCGGGGTTAACAGCTAATCCTTGAATTTCTTTAACCGCTCCAAAGTCAATTAAGACAATTTTACCATTAGATTGTCTCATAATATTGGTAGGTTTTAGATCTCGATGGATGACGTTTTCTTGATGAACAATGGCTAAAACTTCTAAGATTTCCGTTAATAGTTTAACCGTTTTCTCCTCACTCAAAGGCTGTCCGGGTTTGAGTTCGTGACTGAGATCTTTTCCGTCAATAAATTCTTGAACTAAATAAAATTCTCCGTTCTCATTAAAATGAGCATAAAGACGAGGAATTTGAGAATGTTCTCCCAAACGATGTAAGAGTTGTGCTTCTTGTTCAAATAATCGTTGAGCCACTAAAAGAACGTGGGGACTGGTATCTTTTGGAGATAAATGTTTAACCACACATTGCGGTTGACCCGGTAAAGCCAAATCAACCGCTAAATAAGTATCTCCAAATCCTCCGGTTCCAATTTTTTGGATGACTTGATAGCGACTTAATAGGGTTCGATCAATGAGTGTCATATCTTTTTGTTTTGATCATCCATTTTTCAAAAAATTTATTGATAAACTCTTTCTAAAAAAGTTCTATTTTTGAAACTTTTATCTCCCATTCATTGAAAAATAATTAGTTCAATTTCGAGATAGTGGGAGGGGTAATTCCCTGCGAATTTTGCTCGGAATTCTCAGCCAAAACAAAATCTCCGACTTTTTCCGGCCCAGCTTGTTGGATTGCCAATAATAAATTAGCGGTTTGATCAATTAATTTTTCAACATTAATATTAAAGTAATCAGGCTTAAAATAGTTTAATCGACTCATTCCTTCACCCATAGAAGTGACTGCACCTCGCCAGTTCTGATTACTCAAATGATAGAGTCCTACAGCAATTTGTAAGATGCCTTGATAGAACTTTTTGGTCGGTTCCATCGCTTCCATCCACAACGCTTCTAAGGTATCGTGACAAGCGTAATATTCTTGTTGGTTGAACTCTTCAATCCCCTGCCAAAATTCTGACGGAATTTCTTCAGACATAATCTTTGTAATGTTAAGTTAAAATGGGGTAGCCCCAGTTAGAACTAGGGCTGACTTTCTCAAACAATCATCTAATCTCTCAACAGTCAAAATGAGGTTGATACTCTGATGGTTTTATATCATAGTTTTACGAGTAGATTCGAGATCTTCGTCGCTAATATCTTGCTGTTCTCCCGCAAAATCATTATCGGGAGTTAGGAACAACATACAGTGACATTCTTTCCGCTCCCGCATTGGAACACAAGGACAGTTCCAAAAGGTATTTTTGACTTCAGCTTCTTTATCTTCATAGTGGCGACAAGGACAAAGCGGCGCCCCTAACTCATCTTTATGTTTGGCGAGTCCTTCGATCACCACTGCTGTTACTGAAGGATCAACACAAAAGTAGGTATTTGTATTCTTAGCATACTTTTCAGCGAATTTTTTCATCGCTTTCAGGCTGGTTTCAGTTGATAAATTTTTGTTGGTCTCAGTCGTCATGGTATTGTGATCTTCAGATTTCAAACAGTTTGTTAGATTGTAACGCACGATGGCAACATTATAGTCACTCCGGCAGCAGTTATCAGTCAACAGTCAGCCTTGGGGCGGGTTCTGAACAAATGTATGTTTCTGACAAATAACCGTAAATATTCTTGCCCACAACAGTTGACTGAACTTCTGTAACTTCTTCAATGATTTTTACATTTTATTTCAAAGACGACTGAAGTTGTAATTGTAGCGGTTGATCGCGATTAATTTGTAAACCGAGTTGAGGAAATTGCGAGAGATTTTTAGCAGCAATATCTCCTTGTTCTGACCACAAAACCCAACGACTACCCGAAGCCAGAGAAAAAATACTCGGTGAATTTTGAGTCAGCCAAATGACCGGAATATTTGGGAAGTTTTCGACAATTGCTTCTTCAGAAGCGTTAACTGCTGCTAAAGTCGATAAGACCACTCGATTTCCGCGAACTAAACCCGTTTGTGCTGTCCATAATTGTACATTCAGTTGCGATCGCGAAGCATAAAAATAAAGAGAAGCCGCAGCGATCACCGCCTGTTCAAAATTATCACTTTGCCACGAACTCCCACTATCAAGACAAATGACAATTTCTTGACCCCCGGTTGCCACTTCTAACTCGCGGACTCGCAGTTGATTATAACGCGCACTCGATCGCCAATGAATTAAACGAGTTGGATCACCATAACGGTAGGGTCTAAGGGTACGAGTAACACCTTCAGTCGCCATGTTATATTGACTGCGATCAAGCACTTGTTGATTTTGCTCCCATCCCATTTGATCAACCAGTGGACAAGTTGTCAAGGGTAAAACCGTCGGATAGACAATTGCAGTGGCTTTCGCCTCACGGTCTCTCCGACACCAAAACAAACCCAGAGGAGTAGCTGTCCTAAGCTGTACCTGCTCCCAATGATAAACGCCTCGCCGTTGAGTGGGGAGATAATACACCCAATGATAAGCACTGCGGGGAGGGAGGGTTTCTATGGCGGTTGCAGATTTCCCTAAAATCGAGGGAAGTTGATCGTATACTTGTAATAGGGTTTTGGGTTGATCAGAGCGATTGTCAATTTCCAGTTCGATCGTCAGTTGATTGCCCACGCTCACGGGTTCAATGGGACGACGGTGAACTTCTAGGGGTTTGAGCGATCGCACAGGTAACACAGCCGCAATCGCCAATAAAGCAAAGCTAGTCCCACTGATCACATACAACCAACCCGCCATTGTATTCGTTGCAGCTCCGAAGAAAAACAGCGATAGAAAAGTGAGTAATCCTCCAGCATAAGCGGGTGCAATCCAGCGCCTTTCCAGCCAATTGCCGATCTTTTGATGAATTTTCATAGAAAATACCGTTTGTTTGTGATCTCGTTTGGCGAGAGAGAATATTTCTAATTTTATCGGCTGATCAGTTCTCTGTTATGTTGACATCCTCTCCGCCGTAAACGACGGAGATTCGCTCACATCACTGTTTGGGTTTCCTCTTTCTATGAGTTGACTTACTCAACTGGGTTTCCCCACTTAAGCAGAGATCAGTCTCTCGGGAGGCGTTAATTTCCGTCTGCCCGACGGTATTTTCAAAACAGATATTAAGCGGAAAAACGGATTAAGCTACGTGTGAGAAGCCTAGATTTATGCGTTTTACAGTCAAGTTAATCCGTTAATCTATTTCTTATCCGTTTCTTGATTTGATAGTTGTTTAAGTGCAGATTTTAGAATGTTTTTGGCGGCATTTTCGTCTCGGTTGGATGTGTATCCACAGTGAGGACATTTATGAGTTCTCGTACTGAGAGTTTTGACAACCTTTTCACCGCAATTTGAGCAGTTTTGAGATGTGTATGCAGGTTCAACGGCGATCACCGGAACCCCATAAATTATCCCAAAATACTCCAACCATTCTCTAAATCTGTACCAAGCGGCATCGTTAATTGATTTAGCTAAATGATGGTTTTTAACCAAATTTCGTATCCGTAGGTTTTCTATCGCTACCAAATCGTTAGACTGTATGACGTGTTGAGCCTGTTTACAAACCCAATCGTTACGCCTGCGTGAAACCTTAAGATATTTTCTACCTAAACGATTTCTGGCTTTTGAGCGGTTTTGACTTCCCTTTTTTGTTCGAGATAAGCGACGTTGCAGCTTTTTCATACGTCGCTCGTCTTTTCTTAGAAAACGGGGATTCTCTACCTGTATCCCGGTGGAATCAGTGTAGAAATGGTTTAAACCGACATCCAAACCTGTTTGTTTGTTACTGAGTTCTTTGTTTTCCTCTCTGGTATGGTCGATTAAAAATTGAGCATAATACCCATCGTGTCTTCTAATCACTCTAACCCGTTTAATTTGTTGGAGTTGATAGAAGTGTAAATCTCGGCTACCCCAAAGTTTAAATGTACCTGCTTGAAACTTGTCGGAAAAGGTTAAATAGCGTCTATCTTCTGAAACCACCCAACCCGATGTTTTGTACTCAACAGATGCTCGGACTTGGTACTTTTTAAACTTTGGGAATCCTTTTCTACCGGATATTTTTTGCCGACAATTCTTATAAAACCTCTCAATTGATGCCCATGCTCTCTCTGCGTGCGCTTGTCGAGCCATAGAGTTGAGTTGGTTTACCCAGGGAAAACTAGGATTGTCTGACAGCAGTTTGCAGTAGCGATAGGCATCGTTGCGGCTTTTAACTTGACCATTTATCCATGCTTTGATGATGCTGTTACGAACAAACCTACCAGTACGGATAGCTTCGTCTAACTTTCTGTACTGGTATTGCGTTCCTTGCAGCTTCATTTCATACACAAGCATAGATTATCGGCATCAAGCCACGATAAACTTATGTTAGCATAAAATAATCCGTCGTGAACGACGGGGCTTTAAACCTGCTTCTCTTGGTAAATTGACCAAAAAGATTTTTCAGGAAAGATGAGGGTAATCTGATCGCCTCTGCTCTTGAATTTTGATGACAAAACTTTTAAAAAGTCTACAGGAAGTCATCAAATTTTATATAATTGCTGTTAATTGACCTGCCAAAAATCAACTGAGTTCGCAAGCCAGGAGAATTCAACCTATGACGAACGCTGCTGTACCTCAGTCCTCGAACCATCCTTTGCCGAAGGTACCCCCCCCACCCAAATCATTAGACAAAACCAGCATCAAACAGATGGTCAAAGATGCTTTTAATCTGAAAGCCTCTGATATTCATATTCGTGTTGGACACACTCCCCGCTTTCGGATTCAGGGCGAGATGGTCAGAGCCAAGGATCAGGTCAAGGTGACATCAGAAGTTTTTGATCAATACCTGACTGAGATTCTGACTCCCCGTCAACGAGAGCAGTTTTCCGAAGATAAGGAACTGGATACGGCGATTTTCTATCCCGGTTTAGTCCGTTGTCGGGTGAACTGTTTTGACTCCCTCAGTGGCGGCGCGATGGTACTGCGGTTAATTAACTTAAAAGTACCCTCGATTGATGAAATGGGTTTACCCGAAGTCCTCAAAAAAATTATTAGCTTTCCCCAAGGATTGATTTTGGTCACAGGGCCAACGGGTTCAGGAAAATCGACAACCCTGGCGGCGATGATTCGGTATCTCAACGAAACCGCTAAAAAGCACGTAATTACTATTGAAGATCCGATTGAATTTGTTCACCCCTCCCATCGCTGTCTGATTAGCCAGAGGGAAGTCGGCCTGCATACATTAGAATTTAACAAGGCTTTGCGATCGGCTTTACGCGAAGATCCTGATGTGATTCTAATTGGGGAAATGCGCGATCGCCCAACGGTGAACACGGCTCTGCAAGCAGCCCAAACAGGTCACTTGGTTCTCGGTACTCTGCACACTCGTAGTGCAATTAATAGCATTAACCGTTTATTAAACCTGTTTAACGTTGATGAACAACCCGCCATGCGAATTCAAATTTGTGATTCTTTGGTGGCGGTTGTTGCTCAATTACTGGTTCCCACTGTAGAAAACCGTCGGACTGGGGTACATGAAATCCTGATCAATACTCCGGCTATGCGCGATTATCTCCTGAAAGGGGACGATGAAAGCGCCACGCAGTTGATCGAGTCTGACTCCTACGAAGGAATGCAACTGCTCAACCAATCCATCTTTGAAAAAGTGATCGAAGGTCGGATTACAATGGATGAAGCCGAAAAAGTATCGCCTGACCCATCTGATCTTGATCGCCGTTTCCGAATGGCCGGGATTGATACCGATGGTTCAATTCGTCAATTTAAAGCGGGTAAGTCTCCCTTTAGTTGACGGTTAACTCCAGGGAGTCGCAGCAGAGATCTCCCCCTCTGGGTGTGTTGTAAAGATGTTGATCCGTTCTACAATTCAAAGTGACTGACAACCTGTTCGTGCCTTTCTCCTCACGGTTTCGGTTTTTGGGTTTCTACAGATCAACTCAAAAACTCACGAACGGAGGAGCGAGCCGTTTGCAAAAGCTCATATCGTCCTATAATTTGTCAGTAACTTTTATCATGGCTCAATCGTGATTGCGATTTATCCGGGTAGCTTCGATCCGATTACTTTAGGCCACTTAGATATTATAGAACGAGGCTGTAAGCTGTTTGAACAGGTAATCGTTGCTGTTCTGCGAAATCCAAACAAAACTCCTTTGTTTACCGTTGAGGAACGCATCGAGCAAATTCGCACCTCCGTTCGACATCTAGATAACTTAGAGGTAGCCAGTTTTAAAGGTCTTACGGTAGAGTATGCAAAACAGCGAAATGCTCAAGTTCTACTTCGAGGGCTACGAGTCTTGTCCGATTTTGAAATGGAGCTTCAGATGGCTCACACGAACAAGACCCTCTCTGATAAGATTGAGACAGTTTTCTTGGCAACCTCAAATGAATATAGCTTTTTATCCAGTAGTGTGGTAAAAGAGATAGCCAAGTTTAGTGGTTCTGTCGATCATCTCGTTCCAAAACACGTTGCTCAAGATATATATAAAAGATATTTATAGATGCTACGCCAGGAATCAACTCCCAAAATAGAATCGGAACCCAAAGGACTGATCCCAGAGATAGATACCACTCCAAGTGGAACACCTGGGATTGACATTCAGAGGGAACTCAACCGACTCGAAGAAATCATTCTTGACAGTCCCCGTGTTCCCCTGACTCGGCGAACTTTGGTTGATGAAGAGCAGTTACTCGATCAGTTGGATCTCATCCGTTTAAATTTACCCAGCGCCTTTCAAGAGGCGGATATAATTGTTCGACATAAAGACGAAATCCTCCAAGAAGCTGAAGAATACGCCCAGGAAATTTTAGAAGCGGCAGAACAACGGGCAACTCAAATTTTAAATGAAATGGGTCTGATCCAACAAGCCCAAGCCGAAGCCGAACAGTTACGACAACGAGTTCATCTCGAGTGTGAAACCCTCCAGCAACAAACCATCGCTGAAGTAGAACAAATTCGTTATCAAGCTCAACAAGAACTTGATCAAATCCGCTCGAGAACTTTGGCAGAATGTCAGGATGTTCAAAATGGAGCCGATGAGTATGCTGATCATGTTTTAGGCAATATTGAGCAGCAGCTTAGTGAAATGTTACGAGTGATTCGTAATGGTCGCCAACAGTTGCAAATTCAACATGATCAAACCTCCGGACAACTGCGAGGACAATAAACAGTGACCAGTGACCAGTGTTTACAGTGAACAGGTGTCAGGGAAAGAGTGTCAGGTTTGTAGGGGCGGGTTCTGTAAAAATCTATGTTTTCCTAGAAATAACTGATATAAACCCGCCCCTAGATCTCCGCAAAAACCCGGTTTCTTTGAGAAACCGGGTTTTTTAAGCTCACCCGACACCTGAGACCTGTTCCCCTAATTGTGCAGGTTTGAGAGGTGTCTAAAATTGTCGTAAAACCCTGGCAATCGATGACACACTAGAAAACGTAACTTGGAATGCGATCGCCCTCTAGAGGCGAATTAATAGAAGATGGCTTCAGAAAAATTTCGTCGCCAACTGCGCCATGAAGCCCAACTTTGGACTTCAGAAGGATTGATTAACGATTCTATTTATCAACTGCTATCAAACCGTTATCAATTCAACAGTATTGATAGCGCTGCCAGTAGCCGTTTTGTGATGATTCTCATCGGTTTAGGTAGTATTCTGCTGGGTTTGGGTGTGATTACCTTTGTCGCCGCCAATTGGCAACAATGGCCGCGAGAATTCAAAATTATCTTGCTGTTGAGTTTATTTATTGGTGTTAATACTAGCGGGTTTTATCTATGGCGATCTGACTCTCAAACACAGAAAACAAAACGTTTGGGCGAGGGATTACTGATTTTTGGGGCTATCAGTCTTGGGGCGAATATCTCCCTGATGGCGCAAATGTTTCATATTGGCGGTTCTCCCTACGGATTGTTTTTGGTTTGGGGATTGGGCGTTTTAGCGATGGCTTACAGCTTGCGTTTGACATCCCTCGGTATTCTATCAATTTTACTGCTTGGAATTGGCTATTGGTCAGGAGTCTCTAATATTTTCTCTCCGGGTGAATTAACCGGGCTAGAATTTCTGTTGGTACATATTGCGCTAGTCACCGCAGTTTTGTTTGTTCCCCTCGCCTATTGGTGTAAATCACGATCAATTTTTATCATAGCAGTATTGCTGATCGTTCCCGCTTTAGAGATGAATATTGCTGCACTTTTAAGGCAGAATTTCTCCTCGGAATTGATGACGGTTGGATTTATTCTTCCGCCTGCACTCCTTTGGAGTTATGATGATAGTCTCTTTCCTCCTATTCATAGCAGACCCTTTCGATCAGATGCTCGGAGTTTAGCAATTTGGTTTTTAGGGATTGTGTTTTTTCTCTTTTCCTTTCGGGGATTTGGGACATCTTTCTTCAGTTTTAACTATAACGAATCGATGCAAGTTCAGGGATTTAATTTCATCCTTGATGTGCTTTTATTTGGCGGTTTAACGATTTGGCAATGGCTTTATCTGGCAAAACCTCATCATTCGTCTCAACGTTGGGGATTAGATGAAGTTAGTAGTGCGATCGCTATAATTTTAGGTGTGACGACACTGGTGAGTTATACATATCAAACTCTTGACAGCAGCTTATCTACTCTCATTTTCAATATCTTACTCTTTTTACTGGCGGCAGGCTCAATTCGCATCGGATTAGGACAAGGAAAACGAGGGACATTTTGGGGCGGAATGATCTTACTCACCCTGCAAATTGTCAGTCGTACCTTTGAATACAATACTGAACTCCTGTTTAAAGCTTTTGTCTTTGTATTGTGTGGTGTGGGTGTTATTCTAGCGGGTTTATGGTTTGAGCGACATTTATCCCGTCAATAGAGTTCAAGTAACTTCATTCTTTTCTAGACAAAAACACATCTATCCTATGAACAATTCTAATCCTCAAAATCTAGAGAATTCAACCGAATCTTTGATGAGTGAATCTCTACTGCAAACAAGACAGCTTCCCAGTTGGAGGCTATTGCTACCGTTGTTCTTTCAATTTGCTCTGATTGTCTCCGTTCCGGCGCAAGCGGTTTATACTTATGTTACAGGAGAGACTGTTGTACTGCAAACCGCACCTGTTGATCCCTATGACTTTCTGCGAGGTTACTATCAAGTTTTAGGGTACGATATTTCAACTTCAGAAACCTTAAAACCTCTCCCCGGATGGAAAGAACTATCAAATAATCAAGATTATCTCGCACCGGGAACAACGGTTTATGTCGTTTTAGAAAAACCCACAACCCCAACAAAATCTCAACGTCCTCAAGCTTGGAAACCTATAGCAGTCAGTTCGACTTTACCGGAAAATTTACCCCCGAATCAAATAGCTCTTCAGGGAGAATCAAACGGTTGGCAAATTTTATATGGTTTAGAAACCTATTATATGCCAGAAGATCAACGAATACAAGTCAATCAAAATATCACAGATGCTCAACAAAAGAACCCCGAATCTTTCGTTGTCGAAGTGAAAGTTAATACTCAAGGAAAAGCAGTTCCCGTGAGTTTGTGGGTTCGCGAACAAAATTACAGATTTTAGGGTTTTTGGGTGGGTTTTTGGGATGGAGTAAACCGATATAAACCGGCCCTCCATTTTCATTGTCCACTCAGTATCCATTTAAAAAAGACACAAATACACGAAGATTCGCTCTTTGTGTCTGGTGTGTCTTGGTGGTTTTTTGTCGTGCTATAAACCCCAACTTCACAAATAGGAAAGCTTGAGAAAGTCCAAGAGCCAGGGTCAGGGTCAGGTTTGATAGTTTTTTGCAGTTATATCATTCATCGGAGATTAAAAAATTTTTACAGCCGGATAAATTTCATCCAGTCGTTCCCAGTAAAAATTACTGATTTTAGTTGAACCCTAGCTTTAACAGTCCTTTTGAGGAATCATAGACAGGGGCCAAGAAAGCTGATGCTTAAAATGGTATTGCAAAATACTTTCAATAAGTATATAGTCATTATTGAGACTAAGCAGGGTCTATGAGATCTATCTGAATTTTGACAACATGGCGTTCTATAACAATCGCTCTATCAAATCTGAGCTGAACCAAAAAGGCTGTCGTCTGACTCCGCAGCGAGAAAAGATTATGCAAGTGTTTCACAGCCTTCCGCAAGGCAGACATTTAAGTGCGGAAGAACTACATAACTTCTTGCAAGGTCAGGGCGAAAATATTAGCCTATCGACGGTCTACCGGACTTTACACCTCTTGACCAATATCGGTATTTTACGAGAACTCGAACTCGCCGAAGGCCACAAACATTATGAACTTTTTTCAGGTCAAAGCCGTCGGCATCACCATCTAGTTTGCGTTCAGTGCTACAAAACCTTTGAATTTAGTGATGAGTCCATCTTAAAAATCGGTCAGAAACAAGCCTGTAGAGCAGGCGTTCATCTGCTAGACTGTCAACTGACGGTTCATGCGGTTTGTATTGAAGCCATTCGACGAGGATGGCCTTCTTTATTACCCAGTAGTTGGTCTTGTCCAGAATCTATTGCTAATGGAAACAACGGTCACAATCAAGAAAAAATCGAAGACATTGATTCTTTGCAGCCGCAACATCAACTCGATAAGAATTAATCAATTTGCAAGTTAAACGGCAAGCGAGTGTAAATTCCGCGCGGATCATTCAAAGCTTTCAATTGGGCTAATTCTTCTCGCAACTTGATGAACTCCAGGGTGATCGGATCGACTGTTGAGGAGGCTTGAGTAGACTCGCCCCCAGCAAAACTTTCTAAAATTTGTTGTTTAAAAGTTTGACCTTCTGGATATTCTTGGAGTTGCCAATTGTCTTCTAATTTAGCCTGTTCTGCTGCTGCTGCGATCGCATCTCCTATGCCGCCAATTTGATCGACTAGACCGATTTCTTTGGCTTGTAACCCTGACCAAACTCGCCCTTGAGCAATTTCTGCCACTCTCGCTTTTGGCAGCTTCCTGGACTCAGAAACTTTGCTTAAAAACCGTTCGTAAATCGCATCAACCACCTTTTGAAGACGGGCTAATTCTTCCGGTGTTTTCGGACGAGAAACGGTGTTAATATCGGCATAACGACCTGTTTTCACCACGTCCCATGTAATACCATTGTTATTGGCGATATCCTGCACGTTAAACAATACGCCAAACACACCAATTGAACCTGTAATGGTATTTGACTCGGCAAAAATTTTACTCGCCCCCATTGAGATCCAATACCCACCGGAAGCCGCAAAATTTCCCATTGATACGATGACAGGTTTTTGGGCTTGCAAAAGTTCCACTTCTCGACCGATAATTTCCGAAGCTGTTGCACTTCCGCCCGGACTATTCACCCGGAAAACAACGGCTTTGACATCTTCATCCATTCGCAATTCTCGCAATTTTTTAGCTAGGTTATCACCACCTATTTCTCCGCCCAAACCTTCGCCATCTACAATATTTCCCTGAGCATAAACCACAGCAATTTTATTTTCACTATTAACATCTCCCCGGCTTGCTTTCATTACTTCCGGCATTTTTGCATAGGAATTGATGCTCATTTGCCGAAACAGTTTATCCTCTTCTTCTGCTTCACCCGTTAGCTTTTTGAGATCAACAATTACTTCATCAAAATGAGCCACTTTGTCAACCAGTTTACTTTTTACAGCTTCCGTTGCCATTAAAATCCCTTGTTGGTCAGCAATTTGTTTAAGCTGAGACCCATTTAACTGACGATTTGGGCTAACAGTATTAATATATTCGCTCCAAATATCATCGAGTAACTTCTGAGTTTGTTGTCGATTTTCGGGACTCATTTGTTTGAGTAAAAACGGTTCAACGGCTGACTTATATTTACCCACCCGAGTCACTTGTACCCCAATTCCAAACTTTTCTAACGCCCCGGTTAAAAACATAATTTCAGAACTGAGTCCGTTCATTTCTACCGAACCCAAAGGGTTGACGACAATAGTATTCGCCACTGAACCGAGATAATATTCTTGTTCTGTCCAGTCTAAATCATAAGCAATAATCGGTTTACCAGATGCTCTAAATTTTTCTAGAGCTTGTCGAACTTCCCGTAAATTTGCTAAACCCGTACCTGTGGGGCTATTTGTTCCTTTAAGATACAATCCAACAATCCGATCATCTTGACTCGCTTTTTCCAAACCTTCTAAAATTGTCCGCAGCTTGATTTGGTTGGGTGAGTTTTCCGCTAGGGCTTGCTCAAACAGTTCGCCCGTGCTGTAATCTGGATCAGCATCAGTAATATTTAACGACAGATCAAACACTAAGACGGATTTATCTTTAACCTGGGGGCCAGAGTCTTGCGTCGCCGCCGCCATCACTAAAAAGATTAATCCCCCGACTCCCATTGTGACAATCAGGGCGAGTCCCAGGAGGTTTCCGAGTAAGCTTGCAAAGGTGTATTTTAGGAAGTCTTTCATCTGTCAGTTTAGCGTGAGGGGCTGGGGCGTTTGGCAAGGCTTGATTGGACTGTTATCGGTGTATTTCGCAACCAGACACATAGAGATAATTTAATCATAGCACAATACTTTGAACAGGTAAAAAATAAAAACCACCAAGACACTGAGAACACCAAGAGAAATCTGCGTGTTTTTGTGTTTTGGTGGTCAATTTATCCCTCTAGAAAATGATATCATCCGTTTTTGGAAAGCTATAGATCTCCAAAATTAGCCACGTGATGATAGCAACGATATCATTTTCAATTGTTCTTTTTAAATTTTTATTAGCCCAACACCATTAACCCCGAATTTGTTCTAAAACACCCGACTGTTTTAACTCCGTTAATGTGCGATTTCCCGTACAAAAAAGAACGGTTGAAATTTCAGCCTTGAGAATATCAACTAATGTATAAACAGCATTTTCTGACTCGGCTGCGGCTTGCAAAAACGGCCAAGCTAACCCGGCTAAATCTGCCCCCAAAGCGATCGCTTTTGCTACCTCTAAACCGTTACGAAGTCCTCCCGAAGCAATGAGCGGAATATTAGCAGAAATCTTTCGCACACCAACAATACAGTCTGCTGTGGGTAAACCCCAATCGGCAAAGGTTTCTCCCAAGCGTCTCTGGCGGGGGTCTGTGGCTCGTTCTCCCTCGATTTTTGCCCAAGAAGTTCCCCCCGCTCCCGCCACATCAATCGCGGTTATACCCGCTTCTAGCAGCCTTGTCGCCATCTTCGCTGAAATCCCATTTCCGACTTCTTTTGCAATCACCGGAACGGGTAAAATTTTACAAAGTGTTTCGATTTTGTCAAGCAGTCCGTGAAAGTTTGTATCGCCTTCAGTTTGGATACATTCTTGTAGGGGATTTAGATGTAAAATTAGGGCGTTGGCTTCAAGAGTATCGACCACCCGTTGACATTGTTCTAATCCATAATTATAGTTAAGTTGAACCGCACCTAAATTCGCAAATAATAGAATATCTGGTGCCAGACTTCGCACAGCAAACGTATCTGCAACTTGGGGATTTTCGACCGCGACTCGTTGAGAACCGACACCCATTGCGATTTGGAAATATTGGGCGACTTCGGCGAGGCGATAGTTAATCATTTTTGCTTGGGCGGTTCCTCCTGTCATTGAGGAGATCAGCAGTGGTGCATCTAGTTTTTTACCCAAAAAAGAAGTCGTCAGATCAATTTCATTGCGGTTCAACTCGGGTAGACAACAGTGAGTAAAACGATAGCGATCCAGTCCATTGGTTTGTTGTCGAAATTGTACATCCTCATCCAAACAAATTCTCAAGTGATCGGCTTTGCGACTCTGAGTTTGGTCGTTTGTGTCAGGGGGATCGGAAATTTCAGACAGAGGGGTTTTTTGTGGAGACATTCTGGGAGTTATACACTAAACGAAACAGGGTTTCTATAGTTTACAGTGACCAGTGACCAGTGACCAGTTATCAGTTATGAGTTATCAGTTATGAGTTATCAGTTATCACTGTAAACTGGTCACTGTAAACACTGGTCAGGTGATCACTAAAAAACTGGTCACTGGTCACTGGTCACTGGTCACTGGTTAAGGGCTGATCAGTTCAACTCGATCTTGTCCATCAATTTCTTCGAGATAGACTTTAACAATTTCTTCCCTAGCGGTGGGGAGTTCTTTTCCTACAAAATTGGGATGAATGGGAAGTTGACGATGACCGCGATCGACTAAAACGCTGAGTGTGATGATTTCTGGACGCCCGTACTCGTTAACAGCGTTTAAGGCGGCTCGAATGGTACGTCCACTATAAATCACATCATCGACTAATACCACAAATTTACCCGTTAAATCAAAGGGAATTTGAGTTTTAGCGGGAGTTCGCATCCCAACTTTATCTAAATCATCTCGATAAAAGGTAATATCAAGAGCGCCAACGGGAATGGTGATTTGTTCGAGAATTTCGATTTGATGGGTGAGTCTTTGAGCTAAAGGTACGCCGCGTGTGTGAATTCCCAGTAAGACTAGACGAGAAAGATCG
Organism: Limnoraphis robusta BA-68 BA1; assembly: GCF_034932365.1. NCBI lineage: Bacteria > Bacillati > Cyanobacteriota > Cyanophyceae > Oscillatoriales > Sirenicapillariaceae > Limnoraphis > Limnoraphis robusta. Next base: position 97,669 of record NZ_JAYGHR010000072.1, read on the forward strand.
CCTGCTCTTTCAACAATTTCTGAGGCTAAACGATTAACAGTGCGTCGGAGTTCTTCAGAGGAGAGGATTTCAACGATTTTACTCATGGGTTAGTGTTGTATGATCGGGGGTCAGTTGTCAAGGGTTGGGAGTGGATCTGGGAAAAATTGTTTGATCTTGGAGTCCTAAGAGCTTGACGGAGTTGTACTCTATTATTTGGGCGTTTGAGATGGACAAAAATGGCTTTTTGGATCGGTACATCAGCGATCGCGATCGCTAAGTGTTCCTAAAATCTATTGACAATTAAGCCGATCACCCCATACCCGAGAATGAATACCCCCAACTCTATCAGAAAAGTTTTGCGACTCAGTTGCAGTGCTTGGTGAACAATTGCGGGAGTAATGGGGGAAATAAAGTCGCCTAAGAGGGGTTTGTGTTTGATGATGCCTTTATATTTATTTACACCTCCTAACTGCACATTTAAGGTAGCCGCGTAAGCACATTCACTCCATCCTGCATTCGGACTAGGGTCATAAATTGCATCTCGTTGACAGATTGTCCAAACGGATCTAGGTTTACCAGACACAATAGCGATTAAAAGGGTATTCAATCGACAAGGCAACCATGTTAAGATATCTTCTAATTTTGCACTAAACCATCCGATATCGGTGTAGGGCGGTTCTTTATAACCCACCATTGAATCAAGGGTACTTGCAGCTTTATAGGCAAAGGCAAATGGTACACTCCCAATTCCGGGTATTGCCACACCAACTAAGGCATAGAATAGAGGCGCGATTATACCATCGGTCGAGTTTTCTGCTACAGTTTCTAAGACGGCTCGGAGAATTTCTGACTCTGATAAATCTGTAGTATCTCGACCCACATATAAACTTAACTGTTGACGGGCTTTGATCAGATCGCCATCATGTAGAGGGTGGAGAACATCTTCCGCCGCCTGACGTAAACTCCGAAGGGCAAAACAACTGGCTAACATGATACTTTGTACCCCAATGTCCAAAATTGGATGCAGGGGAAATTGAAGGGGGATCGATCTGATCACTTGTAAAATTAACCAACTGGTAAATCCGCTACCAAAAATCAGTAAGATTGCCAGTAATATACCAAGAAGTTTTAGAGATAGAGGCGTTTGAAACCATTGAAAAGCTAGACGGGTATACTGCCCAATCGCCCATCCCATCACCTGTACCGGATGAAGCCACTCCCAAGGATCGCCAATCAAATAGTCAAGCATTGCCGCGATCGCCAGAACAAGAATCACACTTGAGTCTGTCATTTGTTGCAGAGATGAAAAAAGGAGAGTTCGTTAAAAATTCTAAATTATTGAGGCTTAAGACTGCTAAAGTGCTATACGACAAAACTCGTTTCTTCACCTTGAGCCGCTTGCCAACTGCGAGCATCATAATAGAGATCTTCAAGGGAAATGCTGTAGAGCGCTTCTTTAAGCTTTTGATGCAATCGATTCCATAAGGTAAACGTTACCCAGTCTTCAGCAAGTTCTGCATTCGGTTGATGGCGAGGTAAAGGTTCAATACTTTCTCCAACCGCTTCTAAAATTTGCCCCAAAGAAATTTGAGCAGGCGATCGCGATAATTGATAACCGCCTTGTGATCCTCGAACAGATTCGACTAAACCCGCTCGTCGCATCTCGATTAATAGCTTTTCTAGATAGGGCGCTGGCAGTTTTTGTCGGTGAGCAATTGCATTGACTGAAGTCGGACCAAACTCTTGTTGTAAGCTTAAGTCCAATAATGCCTTTACGCTATAGTGTCCGCGAGTGGTTAACTTCATCCTGAACTCAAAAAATCGGCAACTTCAGCATTCAGTTTAGCCCAAGAATGGAAATACAGACGAGTTGTACCAATGTCAGCTTACCCGATACAATAACTGCCGATCAAATCCTAGAGCATCACTTGGGAGTTCTCCTACAGAGTCACTTTATATATACAGCTTGATCAAACGGTTAATCAGGTGTATTCTATTCAACTCCGATTTGCCTTTCACTTAGTCACTCGAACAGTGATTGCACAACGCGCTTTGAGACTGTTGCAGATGGCTAAGGGTTCAAGCCGACTGCTTAAAAGAGATTACATCTAGTAAAAAAAATGAAATAGTGGTGAATAATTTGCTCAATTCGTGTAATATAGTTTGAAAAGCACATATTTAGCTAATGCTTTTGGGCAACTCAATTGTCAGCCCAAAGAAAAGCCCCAACCTTATTGTCGAATGTCGAAGGAAACAATTAATGGCTAAACAACAGAAAAAATCTGACGTTCAACCTCAACCGCTCCTCGGTGAAGCTTTACTCCGGAAAGTCAAAGATCTCGAACATCTCAACAAAGAAGAGAAAGCCAGAGAATGCGGTTACTACACCCTGACCAAAAATGGTGTTGAACGAGTCAATATGATGAAATTCCTGAATGCTCTGATCGATGCAGAAGGGATTGAGTTAGATGGTAAGCAACTCGGTAATGGACGTGGCGGACGTTCTGCAAGCTATCGAATTAGTGTGCAGTCTAATGGAAATTTATTAATTGGTGCAGCCTACACCAAACAAATGGATTTGCAACCGGGTGATGAATTTGAAATTTCTTTAGGACGTAAACATATTCATCTCAGACAAGTCGAAGCTGGAGAAGAAGCCGAAGCGTCATAAGCAAACAATCTCGTCTTCGAGTTGCTCCCTAAAGTGGATGAAATTCAATCAATCCGTTAGGTAAACCAGAACGCCGATCATAATTTTGGCTGGTGTTGACCGAGAATTTGTCATAGCCAGCCGGAGATATTAATGAATGGGACTGATGGTTTTGAGTGACTCAACAAGAAAAACCGTTACCGACAGCTTCAGCTTAAAAATTATGGAACCGGGACGGAGTGCAATAACTGCTCGATAATCGTTTTTGCCCGTCTTCCGCCCACAGGAATAATCCGATGAGCCAGCACATAAGGCGCCAGAAACTTAACATCATCGGGTAAAGCATAGTCCCGTCCATAGAGAAAGGCTAAAGCTTGAGTTGCGCGATGTAAAGCGATCGCCCCGCGAGGACTGACACCCAAGGCAATTTCCTGATGATCTCGCGTGGTTCTGACTAAATTCAAAATATATTGCTGAACAGAAGTTTCCACCTGAACTCGGCTACAAAGCTGTTGAAGTTCTAAGATATCGGCCGGAGTCAAACAAGCTTCTAACGCCTCAACCGTGACGCTACGGGTAAGCTTCTGAAGCATTTGCAATTCTTCCGACTCAGAGGGGTATCCCAAAGTAAGAGACAACGTAAACCGATCCATTTGCGCTTCAGGAAGCGGAAACGTCCCCTGATATTCAATCGGGTTCTGCGTCGCAATCACAAAAAAAGGTTGAGGAACCCGACGAGAAATCCGATCAACCGTCACCTGTTGTTCCTCCATCACCTCCAACAACGCCGACTGAGTACGAGGGGTAGCGCGGTTAATTTCATCGGTTAACAAAATGTTTGTAAAAACAGGCCCCGGTAAGAATTCAAACTCACCTGTACGCGGGTTCCAAATATTCGTTCCTGTGATATCAGTCGGTAACAAATCCGGTGTACATTGAATCCGTTGAAATTCTCCCGCTATCGAACGTGCAATTGACTTAGCCAGTAGAGTTTTACCCACACCCGGAACATCTTCGAGTAAAGCATGACCCCCGGAAAGTAAAGCAACAAGCGTCAGGCGAATTGCATCTACTTTTCCAACAATTGTTCGGCTGAGATTTTGTTTGAGCCGTTCAATTCTTTCTCTCATTCTATGTATTACTGATATAAGTTGTTAGCTTTTAGTGGTCTTTAGGTGATCATCCTCAGTTCTGCCCAGAAAATCTAAGCACTGATCCACCAATCAGTTACCCGTTCTTCCGATCACTATTCCCTAAAAAACCAGTTTACTGTTCACTGTTTAACACTTTTTCTGCTCTAACACAATCTTCGGCAATTTGTGCTTTAAGTTCATCGAGAGAAGCAAATTTTTGTTCGGGTCGTAAGAATTCTTTTAAGCAAACCTTCAGGGTTTGACCATACAAATCCCCCGACCAACCTAACAAATGAACTTCAACAGTTGGCTTATCACCTTCTACTGTCGGACGACAGCCAATATTCATCACCGCAGGATTTGTCTCTAAATTCGACGGTTCACCAGGACTAGAAACCTCTACCGCATAAACCCCATAGTTCGGTAGAAATTTTTCAGCAGGTAACTGTAAATTAGCAGTGGGAAATCCTAAGGTTCGACCTAACTGTTGACCTTGAACAACTTGACCGACTAAGGTATAATAACGGCCAAGCAATTGATAAGCGCGTTGAAGATTTCCGACTTCTAAAGCTTGACGAATCATCGAACTACTAATTCGTTCCCCTTGTTCACAGGGATAGCGATCGACAATAATCACATCTACGCCGTTAGCAGCGCCAATGAGTTGTAAATCTCTAGCCGTTCCCGTGCGACCTTTTCCGAAGCGAAAATCAAAGCCAATTGCTACATGAGTCGCTTGTAAATGCTTGATCAAAATTTCTTCGACAAATTCATGCGGACTCAAACTTGCAAGTTGCTGATCAAAAGCCAGCAAAACCATTTGTTCAACGCCCATCCCTTGCAGATATTCTATCTTTTCATCAATCGGAGTCAGCAGCTTTTTAGATTGACCTGTAAAAAATTCTTGAGGATGAGGATGAAAAGTAACAACCGTTGCGTAATGTTGCTGAGTTTCACGAGTATCAGAATTTAGAAAATTTTCCTCGGGAGTCAGCGATAAACCAGAGCGCGGCTGATGAAACAGACTCGGCGGTTGCCAAAGGGAATCTGCTTGAGTGAGTAAGATTTCTGGCTGTTGGGGAGTTGAGAGTGGTGAACTCTCGAGTTCAGACCGCTTTAAGATAGGCTGAATGACCTGTCGATGCCCTCGATGTATGCCGTCAAAGTTTCCCAGGGCAACGGCAGTTGGAGTTAGAACAGTGTTTAACGATGAAGTAATCCACACGCTTTATATTTTGACATAAACTTACAGATTTTGACACTCCCACGTCGTAAACGACGGGGATTCTTCATTCTACGACTCAACTTGCTGAGACAGGATTTCTCCTATCACAGTAGAGGTAAAATCTCCTGAAGCGTTTTGATCTAAGATCCAAGTTCCGCTATGCCCTAGCGTACTCAAAGCTGAATTCAGAATATTAATTGCGGCATTATGATCCCTGTCTAACTCGCACCCACACTGACAAATATGAGTTCGAGTTGATAGAGATTTTTTAACAATCGCACCACAATTAGAGCAGGTTTGGGAGGTATAAGCCGGGTTAACAGCAACCGTTACCCGACCGAACTTGCTTCCAAAATACTCTAACCATTTTCTGAATTGATACCAACCCGCATCATTAATTGACTTGGCTAGACAATGATTCTTTACTAAGTTCTTAATCCTCAAGTCTTCGTAGGCGACCAAATCGTTTGATTGGATTACGCAACGCGCCAGTCTTTTGGCGTGTTCTACACGTTGTCTACTTATTTTGAGGTGTGCTTTGCCCAGTCGTTTAATGGCTTTTAATCGGTTGGCACTGCCAATATTTTTTCGAGAAACGCGCCTTTGATAAAGCTTTAATCGCTTTTCGTTTTTTCTGTAGAAACGAGGGTTGGGTTCAGTGTTGCCATTACTATCGGTGTAGAACTCTTTTAATCCTACATCTAACCCAATTGTTTTCCCTGTCGGTTGTATTTTTACCTTCACCTCGACTTGGATACAAAATTGAACGTAATACCCATCTGCCCTTCTAACCAGCCTCACTCGTTTAATTTGTTCAACTGGATAAAATGCAAGATCCCAGGTTCCAAGAAGTTTGAGTTTTCCAATCCCTTTTTTATCGATAAATTCGATATGTTTGGGGTCTAAAAGTTTCCAACCACTCTGTTTGTATTCAACAGAACGACTGTTTTTCTTGAACCTCGGATAACCCTTCTTGCCAGGTACTTTCTCTCTTGGTGCGCGTCTCTTGCGAACTTCCTCCTCGCAGGCGTGACCCCAAGACCGGAGTTCGCGCTTCCTTGGCTCCGTTAGACGGAGCAGGGTCGCACCGCTTCTTACAATTATCAAAGAACCTAGCAATAGCTGACCAACACCGTTCTACAGACGCCTGACAAGCGTGTGAATTCAAGTCTCTGACAAAAGGGTACATAGCTCGGAGTTCAGTGTTATATCGATACAACTCTTTTCTTCCGAGTCCGCGATTATCCATCCAATACCGCAGACATGAGTTCCGAACAAACTGAGATGTTTGGATTACTTCATCGATTGCTTTATATTGATCTGGTTTCCCTTTTGCTTTGAATTCGTAGACGATCATTGACGCTAGCTTGTTTGGCGTATAATATTATCATACCACATAGATGCTATATGCAGAAAGTAAGTTAACCGTCGTAAACGACGGGGCTTGCATCCCGCTTTTTTTCGGTCATCAAAAATCGAGAGAGCATTTTTTAGCTATCTTCGTCAGGAGAGATTAACTGAATTGAAAGTCCTTCTCTGGCCATTAAACTATTGGGGAAACGTTGAGCGACTTGTTCTCCAACTTGATCGAGAAAATCATCATTATGGAGCGGATCATGGTGAAAAATCACCAACCGTTTGACATTCGCTGCTTTTGCCACTTTAACCGCTTCCTGCCAAGTCGAATGACCCCACCCGACTTTACTGGTTTTTTCAGAATAATACTCCTCATCGGTGTAGGTAGCATCATAGATTAAAACATCAGCATTGCGAGCCAAAAACAACACATTTTCATCTAAACCTTCCGGAAAATGTTCTGTATCGGTGACATAGGCGGCTGCATAACCATACCAATTCACGCGATAACCGACAGCTTCACCCGGATGATTCAGCAGAGCCGTTTCAATTTTAATACCATCTCCAATTTCTAGAGTTTGACCGATGGTAACATCAAAAAACTTGAGAGTCGATCCCATCGTTTGTAAGGGAACCGGAAAATTGGGGTGAAGCATCTGATCATTGAGTCGCTGCTGCACCGTTGAACCATTGGGTGCAACCGCCCCATAAATATGAAACGTATTTTTGGGAATAAAAGCAGGAGTAAAGAACGGAAAACCTTGAATATGATCCCAATGGGCATGGGTAAAGAAGAGATGGGCAGCCACAGGCATCTGAGACATCAGAGATTGTCCGAGAACCCGCAAACCCGTTCCCCCATCAAAAATCAAGCGTTCTGTTCCGACACGCATTTCGACGCAGGAGGTATTACCGCCATAGCGTACCGTTTCCGCCCCAGGACAGGCAACACTTCCTCTAACGCCCCAAAAGTGAATCGTAAACTGATTGTGCGGACTAGACATAGGATCGAATGGAAGATGAATGATGAGCGATGATCACACTCAGGTATTGCTCCGGGTTCTGATTTCGGTCGAAGACCTCTGAGAACCCCTCTCGATCAGTGAAAATTTGAGCAACTGTGGCGAATTTGTATTGACACCTCAGTTGTGCAGCGAAGTACCATAGACTTATCTTAATGCCAATCTATCTTAAACTATCTAAATCTCCAAACGCTAAGACTAGATACCCAAAGCGAATCACCCCTGTTTGTGGCGATTGGGAGTGGGGTGTAACGACAAAATGATCTTATATTTTGATTTTCCCTATCTTAACGGGGGGGCTGGGGGGCTATAGCACTACCCCCATAATCTTTGATTTGGGGGTAGGTACATGGACACCCCAGGTAAAAAGCGAGGCATTCGACCTGTCCGCTTTTTACAATCTCCGTAT